>NZ_RZPI01000119.1:0-10657 GCF_003998715.1 Mesorhizobium sp. M7A.F.Ca.CA.002.15.2.1 | reverse complement strand
CGCCGGCCCTCCGCAGGCGCCGGGCTCCAATCTGCCGGACCGGCAGCCAATGCTGGTGCGCTGGGGGCTGATCCCGACCTGGGTGAAGGATACACGCGAGTTTCCGCTGCTGTTCAACGCGCGCTCCGAAGGGGCTGCCGAAAAGGCGTCGTTCAAGGCCGCCATGCGCCATCGCCGCGCTTTGGTGCCGGCGTCCGGCTTTTATGAATGGCGGCAAACCGGTGGCAAGAAGGGGCAGCCTTACTGGATACGCCCCAGGCATGGCGGGTTGGTTGCCTTCGCCGGGCTGATCGAGACCTATGCCGAGCCGGGCGGTTCGGAAATGGACACCGGCGCCATCCTGACCATCAACGCCAATGCCGACATCGCGCATATCCACGACCGCATGCCGGTGGTGATCGACCCCAGGGATTTCGCCCGTTGGCTGGATTGCCGCACGCTCGAACCGCGTGATGTCGCCGATCTGTTGCGGCCGGCTCAGCTCGATTTCTTCGAGGCAATTCCGGTCTCCGACCTCGTCAACAAGGTCGCCAACACCGGACCGGAGATTCAGGAGCGGGGCGAGATCGGGCCGGAGCCCGAGAAGGTCAAGCGCCAGAAGTCCGGCGCGGACGACAGTCAGATGACGTTGTTCTAGCAGAGGGCGCGCGCGTCGGCGCCTTCATTTCTGGCGCCATTGGCGCCGGCCGCCCACCCCTTCAGGCAGCGCGGGGCGAAACGATCTTCTGCGCCGGCTTTTTCTTCTTGGCGGTATGGAGAAGGGCGGCGACGATCGCGGCCGGGCCGATTGCGCGATAGTGGTTGGCCAGCGCCGGCTGCTTGGCGCGGTTGGCTTCCTGCTTGGTTCGGGGCATGTCTCTCTTCCCTGGTAACATTTTCGTGTCTGCGTTTGATGGCCGATTCTGACCAAATCGTGACGCCTGCTGATCTAGCCGGCGAATGTTTCATGACTGTGCCGACATGTTTAATAAAATGTTTCAGTGCATCATTACCTGTGACCCAGCGACGGTTTTGCCGAAACTTGCGACTTGACGGCAACACAAGCCAAGGCGATAAAGCCGCCCATGAAAACGTCTTTCGCCATTTGTGGCATTTGCATTATTGGCTAGCCTCGCGCTGGTCCGGACGTTTTCGCCTCATCTCTCCCCAGATTGGACAAACGCCCCGGCCAGCAGGCTGGAGCCTGATTTGCGTTCGCGCAGGGCTGGCTTCGTCGAATTGAGTTCTGAACCGGGAAGGCACGAATGTCCGACGCATCGCAGGGCCTGCGCCTCTACAACACGCTGACGCGGACGAAAGAGGATTTCGTCCCGATCGATCCGCTGAACGTGCGCATGTATGTCTGCGGCCCGACCGTCTACGACTTTGCTCATATCGGCAATGCCAGGCCGGTGATCGTCTTCGACGTGCTGTTCCGCTTGCTGCGCCATCTCTATGGGCAGACGCACGTCACCTATGTGCGCAACATCACCGACGTAGACGACAAGATCAATGCGCGCGCTTTGCGCGATTTCGGCGGCGAGATCGCTTCCGGCACGCTGTCGTTGAATGAGGCGATCAGGCGGGTCACCGAAAAGACCGCCGACCAGTTCCACAGCGACGTGGCGGTTCTCGGCTGCCTGGAGCCGACGGTCGAGCCGCGCGCCACCGAATTCGTCGAGCCCCGTGCCGACGGCAAGGTTGACATGATCACCTTGATTCAAAGCCTGATCGAACGCGGCCATGCCTATGTTGCTGCGGGCGAAGTCCTGTTCGACACGGCGTCGATGCCCGACTACGGCCAGCTGTCGAAGCGCAATCTCGACGAGCAGCAGGCCGGTGCTCGCGTCGCCGTCGACGCGCATAAGAAAAATCCCGGCGATTTTGTCCTCTGGAAGTTGTCGTCACCGGAGGAGCCGGGCTGGAATTCGCCATGGGGCAGGGGTCGGCCGGGCTGGCACATCGAGTGCTCGGCGATGTCGGCCGCCTATCTCGGCGAGGTCTTCGACATCCATGGCGGCGGCCTCGACCTGATCTTCCCGCACCATGAAAACGAGATCGCCCAGTCGCGTTGCGCCCATGGCACCGAAATGATGGCCAACATCTGGATGCACAACGGCTTCCTGCAGGTCGAAGGGCAGAAAATGTCGAAGAGCCTCGGCAACTTCTACTCGATCAACGAACTCCTGGAGACCGAGACCTTCGGCGGCCGCAAATGGCCGGGCGAGGTGCTGCGGCTGGCGATGCTGATGACGCATTATCGCGAGCCGATCGACTTTTCCGTGCGCAAGCTGGAAGAGGCCGAGAACACCCTGCGAAAATGGAAGCGGGGGGCCGACCTCGCGCCGACGGCGGCGGGACAGGTGCCCGTGGAGATCATTGACGCCTTGTCGGACGATCTCGCCACCTATGCCGCCTTCCAGGTCCTGACCCAGTTGGCCGGCGAGGCAATGGACGGCAACGATGCCGCTGCATCGCTGAAGGCGTCGCTGCTGTTCCTCGGCTTCGACGTCGCGTCGGCGAAGGTTGATGAAGGCCACGTCGGCAAGGCCATCGCCAAGCGTCTCGCGTTCATCGCCGCCAAGAGCTGGGCCGAAGCCGACCGCATCCGCGACGACCTGCTGGCCCAGGGGATACAGTTGAAGGACGGCAAGGATCCGGTCACAGGCGAACGCATCACCACCTGGGAGGTAAAAAGATGATCGATCATCTCGGCATCAACGTTGCCGATTTCGACGCTTCGAAGGCTTTCTATGACAAGGCGATGGCGCCGCTTGGTGCCGCGCTGTTGTATATGGTGCCGCTGGAGTACACCGGCGGTAAAAAGGTCGGTGGCTACGGTCGCGATCGGCCGGTATTCTGGCTGCAGGAAGGCAAGGATGGTCAGAAGGCCCATCAGCACGTCGCCTTCACCGCGCGCAGCCGCGCCGAGGTCGAAGCCTTCTATGCTGCGGCGCTTGCCGCCGGCGGCAAGGACAATGGCGGGCCGGGCCTGCGCCCGCACTATCACCCGGACTACTATGGCGCCTTCGTCCTCGATCCCGACGGCAACAACGTCGAGGCCGTCTGCCATGCGCCGGAGTGATCAGCGATGAGCCTCGACAACCGACCGATCTATACCGGCGGCTGCCAGTGCGGCGCGGTGCGCTTTCGCGTTGAAGGCGCTTTGGGCGACGCTTCGGTCTGCCATTGCCGCATGTGCCAGAAGGCGTTCGGCGCGTTCTACGCGCCGCTGGTTTCGGTGCGTGGCGCCAGGCTCGACTGGACGCGCGGCGAGCCGAAATACTTCCGTTCGTCCAACCATGTCGATCGCGGTTTTTGCGCCGATTGCGGCACGCCGCTGACCTTCACCGCGCCGGACGGGGTTGGCCTCGCCATCGGTGCGTTCGACAATCCAGCGGAGATCGTGCCGCTGATTCAATGGGGGATCGAGGCAAAGCTGCCCTATGTCGACTCGATCCCGCAACTGCCGGGCGAGGACACCATGGCCGACATGTCGTCGGCCTCCTATCTGGCCGATCTCGTTTCCTACCAGCACCCCGACCACGACACCGAACAATGGCCGCCAAAGGAAAGATCATGACCGATCAGGTAAGAACCGGCGGCTGCCAGTGTGGCGCCGTGCGCTTCCGCGTTCATGGAGCGCTCGGCCGTCCGTCCATCTGCCATTGCCGCATGTGCCAGAAGCAGTTCGGCTCGTTCTTCGGCGCGCTGGTCACGGTGCCCAGAGATGGCGTCGAATGGACCCATGAAGAGCCGAGTTACTTCCAGTCGTCGGTCAACATCGATCGTGGTTTCTGCGCCCGCTGCGGCACGCCGCTGACATATCGGCAGCCCGGCGGGCTGGAAATCGCGATCGGTGCCTTCGACGACCGTTCGGACCTGGCACCGCAGATCCAGGTCAACTATGCCGCGCGGTTGCCCTGGGTGGAGACGATCTTCGATCAGCCCGTCCACCAGGATCCTGATTATTACAACAGGCAGGAATCCATCATCTCCTTCCAGCACCCAGACCATGAAACGCCGGACTGGCCGACCAAAGGTTTACAACTATGAGCAGTCAATTGCGTACGCTTTATCCCGAGATCGAGGCGTTCGATTCCGGCATGCTCGATGTCGGCGACGGCCACCAGGTCTACTGGGAGCGTTCCGGCACTAAAGGCGCCAAGCCGGCGGTGTTCCTGCATGGCGGGCCGGGCGGCACCATTTCGCCAAAACACCGGCGGCTGTTCGACCCGAAGCTCTACGATGTCATCCTGTTCGACCAGCGTGGCTGCGGAAAATCGACGCCCAACGCCTCGCTCGAAGCCAATACGACATGGCACCTGGTCGCCGACATCGAACGGCTGCGCGAAATGGCCGGCTTCGACAAATGGCTGGTGTTCGGCGGCTCCTGGGGGTCGACGCTTGCGCTCGCCTACGCCGAGACCCACCCAGAACGCGTCAGCGAACTGGTGGTGCGCGGCATCTACACGCTGACGCGTGCGGAACTGGAATGGTACTATCAGTTCGGCGTCTCGGAAATGTTCCCGGACAAATGGGAGCGCTTCCTGGCGCCGATCCCGGAGGCCGAGCGCAGCGACATGATGGTCGCCTATCGCAAGCGGCTGGTCGGCACGGATCGAAAGGCGCAGATCGAGGCGGCCCGCGCCTGGAGCCTGTGGGAAGGCGAAACGATCACGCTGTTGCCGGAGCCTGAGACAAGCGGTCCGTTTGGGCAGGACGACTATGCCGTCGCGTTCGCCCGCATCGAGAACCACTATTTCGTCCATGCCGGCTGGCTGGAAGAGGGACAATTGCTGCGCGACGCGCACAGGCTGAGCGACATCCCCGGCACCATCGTCCATGGCCGCTACGACATGCCATGCCCGGCGCGCTATGCCTGGGCGCTGCACAAGGCCTGGCCAAAGGCGGATTTCCATCTGATCGAGGGCGCCGGCCATGCTTATTCGGAGCCGGGTATCCTCGACCGGCTGATCCGCGCGACGGACAAGTTTGCAGGCAAATGACCATGACCCGCGAGCGCCTCTATCTCTTCGACACCACATTGCGCGATGGCCAGCAGACGCCGGGCATCGACTTTTCCGTCGAGGACAAGATCGCCATCGCAAAACTGCTTGACGCTTTTGGCCTCGACTATGTCGAAGGCGGCTATCCCGGCGCCAACCCGACCGACACCGCCTTCTTCCAGGAGAAGCGCACGGAGCGCGCCAAATTCGTCGCCTTCGGCATGACCAAGCGGGCAGGGGTGTCGGCGTCCAACGATCCCGGCCTAGCGTCTCTTGTGCAATCGAAATCGGATGCCATCTGCTTCGTCGCCAAGAGCTGGGACTACCACGTCCGTGTCGCGCTCGGCTGCACCAATGAGGAGAACCTCGATGCCATCAAGGCCTCCGTCGAGGCGGCGATCGCCGCCGGCAAGGAGGCATTGGTCGACTGCGAGCATTTCTTCGATGGCTTCAAGGCCAATCCCGACTATGCGCTGGCCTGCGCCAGGACCGCCTATGATGCCGGGGCGCGTTGGGTGGTGCTGTGCGACACCAATGGCGGCACGCAGCCATCGGAAGTCCGCGCCATCGTCGAGAAGGTTATTTTATCAGGCATTTCAGGCGATCATCTCGGCATCCATGCCCATGACGACACCGGCCAGGCCGTGGCGAATTCCCTCGCCGCTGTCGAGGCTGGCGTGCGCCAGATCCAGGGCACGCTCAACGGCATCGGGGAGCGCTGCGGCAACGCCAATTTGATCTCGATCGTGCCAACGCTGGCGCTAAAGCCGGCCTTCGCCGATCGTTTCGAAACTGGCATTTCGGCTGAGGCGCTGACAGGCATTTCCAGGTTGTCGCGCGCATTCGACGAACTCCTGAACCGAGCGCCAGAGGCGCAAGCGCCCTATGTCGGCGCTTCCGCCTTCGCCACCAAGGCCGGCATTCATGCCTCCGCACTGGCCAAGGAGCCGGCGACCTACGAGCACGTCCCCCCCGAAACGGTCGGCAACCGCCGCCGTGTCATGGTCTCGGACCAGGGCGGCAAGGCCAATTTCCTCGCCGAGCTGAGGCGACGCGGCATTGAGGTGCCGAAGGACGATCACCGGCTCGACGCGCTGATATCCGTGGTCAAGGAGCGCGAGGCCGAGGGCTATGCCTATGAAGGCGCCGATGCCAGCTTCGAACTCCTCGCCCGCAAGATGCTGCACGGCCTGCCGGAATTCTTCAACGTCACCTCGTTCCGCTGTATGGTCGAGCGCCGCTTCGACGCCAACGGCCAGTTGAAGACGGTCTCCGAAGCGATCGTCAAGGTGGTGGTCGATGGCGAGGAGAAGATGTCGGTGGCCGAGGGGCATGGCCCGGTCAACGCACTCGACATCGCGCTGCGCAAGGACCTCGGCAAATTCCAGGGCGAGATCGCCGACATGGAGCTGGCCGACTTCAAGGTGCGTATCCTCAATGGCGGTACCGAGGCGATCACCCGCGTTCTGATCGAATCGCATGACGGCACCGGCGCGCGCTGGTGGACGGTCGGCGTTTCCGAGAACATCATCGACGCCTCGTTCCAGGCGCTGATGGATTCCATCGTCTACAAGCTGATGAAGAACCGCGAGATGGCCGGACTGGTGGCCGCCGAATAGGGTTGAACCATCAGCGAAAGTCCATTGATCCATCAGAACTTTGCGATGGTCTTGCCAAGGTGACTGGGCCATAGCGTTGGCCCATGGCCACTGAAGCAATTACCCTGGATGCAGAGTCCAAGGCCCGGCGCGGCTTTCTGCTGGCGCTCGGCGCCTATCTGCTATGGGGATTGCTGCCCTTCTACATGAAGGCGGTCGCTCATCTGCCGCTCGCGGAAGTCATTGCCCATCGCATCGTCTGGTCGGTGCCGATCGCCGCCGCCGTTCTGATCTGGGCCGGCCGCACGGCGGATTTCAAGGCGGCGCTTCGTTCGCCGCGCACCATCGCCATGGCCGCGCTGACGGCGGCGCTGATCTCGGTCAACTGGGGCATCTATGTCTGGGCGATCGCGGTCGACCGCACCGTCGAAACCGCGCTCGGCTACTACATCAATCCCCTGGTCAGCGTCGTTGTCGGCGCGCTGCTGCTCGGCGAGCGGCTCGACCGGCTGCAGATCGCGGCGGTGGTGCTGGCGGCCGTCGCCGTCGCCGTGCTGACCATCGAAGGCGGCAAGCTGCCCTGGGTGTCGTTGGCACTGGCGTTTTCCTTCGCCGCCTACGGCTTCTTCCGCAAGACGCTGCCGATCGGCCCGAGCCAGGGATTTTTGCTCGAAGTCCTTCTGCTGTCGGTGCCGGCACTTGGCTACATAGTCTATCTCATCGCGACCGGACAGGACCACATCGTATCCAGCAGTGGCACGGATACGGCGTTGCTGATCGGCTGCGGTCCAGTCACATCGGTGCCGTTGTTGCTGTTCGCCTTCGGCGCCAAGCTGCTGCGGCTGTCAACCATCGGCATCATGCAATATATCGCGCCGACCATGGTGTTCCTGATCGCCGTTCTGATCTTCGACGAGCCTTTCGGCACCATCCAGGCCATCGCCTTTGCGCTGATCTGGGCGGCTTTGGCAGTCTATTCCTGGTCGATGTTGACGACAGCGCGACGCGCCGCGCCGCAGCCCGCACGGTAAGGGGGTTCGATGTACCTGCTGCATATCGCCAACAAAAATTATTCCTCATGGTCGCTGCGGCCCTGGGTGCTGATGCGCGCGCTGGATATCCCATTCGAGGAACGGCTGACGCCATTCCCGACCGGATCGAGCTGGGATCTGTACCGTTCCTTCTCACCGAGCGGCCGCGTGCCGTGCCTGGTCGACGACGGCTGGGCGGTCTGGGATTCGCTGGCCATCGTCGAATATCTGGCCGAACGCCACCATGGCGTGTGGCCCGTCGAAGCCAAGGCGCGCGCCTGGGCGCGCTCGGCCGCCGCCGAGATGCATTCGACCTTCACCGCATTGCGCAGCGCCTGTCCGATGAGTTGCGGCGTGCGGGTAGAGCCGTTTCCGATGTCCGATGCGCTGAAGCAGGACCTCTTTCGCCTCGGCGACCTCTGGAATGATGGTCTTGCTCGTTTCGGCGGGCCATTTCTGGCGGGCGCTCATTTCACCGCAGTAGATGCTTTCTTTGCCCCGGTGGCGTTCCGCGCACAGTCTTATGGGCTCTCCTTCGAGGGTGCGGCTGCAGCGTATCCGGCGCAGTTGCTTGCTCTGCCGGCGATGCGCGAATGGCATGCGGCTGGGCTTGCCGAGACCTGGCGCGAGCCCGATCACGAAGCGGAAGTGGCCGCCGCCGGCACCATCATCGAGGATCTTCGCGCCACTGCGTGAAAGCTGCCGGCGGGTGCTACATCTGTCCGAGCCGCCTGACAAAGAGATAGGTCGCGCCCGCGATCACCATCGACACAGCCGTCACCACCCAAAAGCCCATTGGCGTGTCGACCAGCGGCAGGCCCCCAACGTTCATGCCGAACAGGCCTGAGATGATGGTCATCGGCAACAGCACCGCCGTCATCACCGACAGGACGTACAGCAGCCGGTTCGACTGCGTCGTCAGCTTTGCCATAAGCTCGTCCTGCAATAGCCGGGCGCGCGCCTGCAATTGCTCGCCGTCATAGTGCAGCGTCTGCGCCCGGTGTGAAAGGCGCGCGGCCATGTCGTTGATGCTGTCTGGCAGGTCGTTGCGGTGCGAATGATCAAGGTGACGGAACAGATTGGTCAGCGTCGCCATCTGCCTGTGGATCACCACCAGATGCCGGCGCGCGTCGACCAGGGATTGCCGTTCATTGTGCCATGCGTCGCAGACGATACGGTCTTCGATGCCGTCGAGACTGTCGCCGAGTGCCGCAAGTTCCGCCACCATGCCATCGAACGACTGGCCGACGACAGCCTCGATCAACTCGGCTGGCGAGCGGAACTTGCGCGATCCATTCTCGATCGCCTTGCGGATGTTGTCGACCGACTGCAGCGGTTGCTTGCGGGCGCCGACCAGCATCGTGTCATTGAGCGCGAAGCGGAAATGGCCAAGCCCGCCCGCTTCCGCCGAATAGTCATGGCGCAGGTCCGGCAGATCGCCATAGAGCCAGTCGTCCTCGAGGTCGATGTGGCAGCCATGGCTGGCGGACAGGAAAGCTTCACGCGCCGGTGCCGGCAAAACCCGATCGGCGCCGATTTCGTGACGGGCCCGCATGTCGGAAAGCTGGTAGCTGCGCCATGTCCAGTGCGCGGCGGCGGCGTCCCTGGTTCGCACGCCCTCAGCGGTGAAGTGATAGATGAAGAACAGTCCGTGCTCGTCGGGCAGGTAGGGCGAGAGATCGGTGCCTTCCGGGGCGAGAGTGATGTCCATGGGCGGTGCCAGATGCATGTTCCGAAGATGGCGCCGCACGGCGGCTGCCTGATACTGATTCCTAGCACGCGCGAAGCCGGTTTCGTGTGACGGTTTCTTGACAGCCGATCACAGTCTGTCGATCCCCGTGTCAATCCGGGGGTGACGCCTTCGTCACCCCCGGATGTGCCCTGTCAGTGCTTCGGGCCGAAGCCGGGGTAGGGCTTGAGGGGCACGATTGCGGCAATGTCCATCATGCCGGCCTTGACCAACGGCAAGGTGGCGAGGTGGCCGCGAACCTCAGCATCATCAGCAGCCTCGAGCATCATGCCGCTGCCCGGGATGTCGCCTCGGTTCCACACCTGACGTACCGCCCCTTCGGCGTAGAGCGTGCGCCGCTGTTCGGCTTCGCCGGGCAGAAGTGGAGCGAAATCGGCATCGGTAAATTTTTCGGTGTTGCGAGCGAGAAGGGCAAAGAACTGCATGGCGGTCTCCTTTGGTTGGGATGGCCGATTATCGCTTTTGGCTGGTCAGACAGTCCAAGACTGATTAGGATAAAGTTGAGACCCAAAGGGACTTGAGCCTTGGAGGAGAAATGTTCGACCTGCGCCAGCTCCGCTATTTCGTCACGGTCGCCGAAACCGGAAATGTCGGGCGCGCAGCCGAAATGCTGCATATTTCCCAATCGCCACTCAGCCGGCAGATCATCCAGCTCGAGGAGCAGTTGGGTGTTTCCCTCTTTGAGAGGTCGAAGCAGCGGGTCCATCTCAACGCCGAGGGCCGCGCCTTCCTCACCGAGGCCCGCGCGCTGCTGTCCAATGCGCGACGTGTGGAGGAGTTCGGCCGCAACCTGGCCAGCGGCGCCGTCGGCCGGCTCGCCATCGGCTATGTCGAAGGGGCCGTTCATGCCGGGCTTGTCGCCGGGATGCTGCGCCAGTTCCGTCGCGACCGGCCGGATTTCCACCTGCAGCTGAGAAGCCTGCGCTCGGCGGCGCAGTTGGAAGGGCTACGGCAGCGGTCGCTGGATCTGGGCTTTGTCTACTCGCCGCCACCCGATGATGATCCGGATGTCGCCGCCATGGCGCTGCGGCATGAGCCGCTGGTGCTGGCGATCCCCGAAGATGACCCACTCGTTGAAGTGCCAGAGATCGGGCCTCACCATCTTGACGGTCGCACCTGGATCACCGTCGTGCGCCAGCCGGACGACACCAATCGCGGCCAGTTCCTTGCCGCCTGCGCCAAAGCCGGCTTTTTGCCCGACATCGCCTATGAGACGGCGGACCCGCTGACCTCGCTCGGCCTTGTCAGCGCGGGTCTCGGCTTGGCGACGGTGCAAGCCAGCCTGCGTGC
>NZ_RZPI01001199.1:0-645 GCF_003998715.1 Mesorhizobium sp. M7A.F.Ca.CA.002.15.2.1 | reverse complement strand
GAGCTCGATCTCACCGATCGAGACCAAGATTTTTGCCAGGAAAATCAACGATCTAGGCTGCGACTATCTCGACGCGCCGGTCTCGGGCGGCGAGGTTGGCGCCAAGGCGGCGTCGCTCACCATCATGGTCGGCGGCGAGGAGAAACCCTTCGAGCGCGCCAAGCCCGTGTTCGAGAAGATAGGCAAGAACATCACCCTGGTCGGGCCCAACGGCGTTGGCCAGACCACCAAGGTGGCCAACCAGATCGTCGTCGCGCTGACCATTGAAGCCGTCGCCGAAGCGCTTGTTTTTGCTTCGAAAGCCGGCGCGGATCCGGCCAAGGTCAGGCAGGCGCTGATGGGCGGGCTGGCGGCTTCGCGCATTCTGGAAGTGCATGGCGAGCGTATGGTCAAGCGCACCTTCGCCCCGGGTTTTCGGATCGAACTGCACCAGAAGGATCTGAACCTCGCGCTGGAGGGCGCGAAAGCGCTCGGCGTGTCGCTGCCCAACACGTCGACCACGCAGCAGCTGTTCAACGCCTGCGCGGCCAATGGCGGCGCCAAGGAGGATCATTCGGCCCTGGTCAGGGCGCTGGAGAGGATGGCCGATTTCGAGGTCGGCAGCGAGGCAGCCGGCACCCGGGGCAAAGCGGCATAGGTCAGGAG
>NZ_RZPI01001198.1:0-647 GCF_003998715.1 Mesorhizobium sp. M7A.F.Ca.CA.002.15.2.1 | reverse complement strand
CTTTGATTGAGAAGGTGCTGCCTGACCTGCCGCTGCCAGTTCTGCCGGTGTGGCTGGCGATGCATCGCGACGTGCGTACCAGCGTGCGCATCCGCCGTGTGGTGGATTTCCTTCACGAGGAGCTGAAACGCTATTCTGCGGGTGCTGGCGCGAATTCGGCGCGGTGAGCGAGCCCGGCCATCAGCAACACGATGATCAGCAGTCCCGACATGGTGATGAAGATCGGGCCGAAGCTGGAATGCTCGGCAACGAAGCCGATCGCCGACGGCGCCACCAGTATGCCGCAGTATCCGATCGTTGTGACCACGCTCATGCCGGTGCCGGAAGACATGCCTTCCTGGTTGCCGCCGGCCGAAAAGATGATCGGCACCATATTGGCGATGCCGAAGCCGCAAAAGGCAAAGGCTGCAATGGCGAGCCAGGGCGAGGGCGCCAGGCCAGCCACCAGCATGCCGACCGCGGCTACGAGGGCCGACGCGCGTAGCGTCGTCACCGCGCCGAAGCGATTGCGTATGCCGTCGCCGAAGAACCGCGTAACCGCCATGACGCCTGAAAATCCGGCGTAGGCGAGGCCGGCGACGGCGAGATCGGCGCCGAGCTCCTGGCGCAGATACAGGGCTGCCCAGTCGAGCACGGCGCCTTCCGAG
>NZ_RZPI01001197.1:0-651 GCF_003998715.1 Mesorhizobium sp. M7A.F.Ca.CA.002.15.2.1 | reverse complement strand
GATCGGGATGGAACTGCATGGCGAGCTTGCGGAAAGCGCTCTTGAGCTCCTTCTCATCGGCGCCTTTTTGCACGCCCAGCGTCTCGTAGAAATCAGCTTTCATTTTTTCCCGCTGTCCGGATGCTCAACGTCTTGAAGCATTGTTGCGTCTCTTGCCGGCACTGACGCTTCGATTTAGGTGCGATGGAAGGGGGATGCCAGTGTCGACGCGGCTTTGCCTGCATTTTTTCAGCAAGGCCCGCTGTTTTTCTGCAAGGGGTTGCAAAAAAGCCCGGCCTTCGCCGGGCTTTTCGCTTTATCTTGCCGTCAAACGGTTCAGGCCGACTTCTTCTTGTCGTCGTCCTCGTCGATTTCCTCGAAATCGGCGTCGACAACGTCACTGTCCTTGGCGGCGTCCGCCTTGGCGTCGGCTTCCGCCGCTTCCTTCTGCGAAGCCTCGTACATGGCCTGGCCAAGCTTCATAGAAGCCTCGGCCAGCGCCTGGCTCTTGGCTTCGATGTCGGCCGCGTCGTCGCCTTCGGTCGCGGTCTTCAGCGCCGCGATCGCGTCGGAGATCGCCGTGCGCTCGCCTTCCGAAACCTTGTCGCCATATTCCTTCAGCGACTTCTCCGAGGAATGCAGCAGCGCTTCGGCCTGGTTGCGGGCCTCGAC
>NZ_RZPI01001196.1:0-651 GCF_003998715.1 Mesorhizobium sp. M7A.F.Ca.CA.002.15.2.1 | reverse complement strand
CAACTGCATGAGGGTGTGGACCATCGGCGAGGCGACGATGAACGGCGCGAACTTCTCGCGCTCCTTGTACAGCCACGCCGCGTTCTGCGGCCGGCCATCGCACCAGCTGACATGGGTCAGCGTTTCCGGCGCCACCGACGTCATGTAGCGATCACGCGTGAGCGACAGAGCACATTGTCCTGCCTCCAGTTGCAGGACGCTGTCATCCGCCTCGAGCGTCAGGGATCCGACGTGGACAAGCATGAAGGCCAGATAGTCGCCACCGATCGGCCCGTAGTCGCCGCCATTCTCATAGGTTAGTTCGCCGAAGGTGTTCTCGCGGCTAAGGTCGATCGGTGGCAGGCGCATATCGGCTTCCCCCTGTCAGACTGCCGGTGCCATGCAAATGAAGTCGATCCGCGTTCCGGCTGCGTCTCCAATTGTCGAAGCTATGGCCTCGTGACGCAAGATACCGCCAATCAACCTGCTCATGGCGGCAGACCGATGCTTCCACGCGCACAGGCCCAGGCTAGCCGAGGCGATCCGCCAGGCCAGAGAGGCCGCCCTTGAACGCTCGCTGGTCAACGGCTTGTCGAGATCGACGTCGAGCCGCGCTGGCCAGTCGTCGTCACTCGGGTGGGATCACACTGGTGGACATAGCCGGAATGAAGG
>NZ_RZPI01001195.1:0-652 GCF_003998715.1 Mesorhizobium sp. M7A.F.Ca.CA.002.15.2.1 | reverse complement strand
ACGCCGGCGCGCAGCGCGTCTACGCGCTGCGCGCCGGCGTCAACATCATGATGTACATGCTGACCGGCAACTACAAATCCGACCAGGTGCACGTGCCCATACTGCTCGAACGGCTGGGGCAGTAAGATGAGTTTGTTTGGTTCCCTCCGGTCGCGGATAAACCCTCCCCAAAAAGAGGAGGGTAAGGGATGAACTGGTCGATTTCCTTCGAACCGCTGATCTCCTGGCCCCTGTTGGCCTTGGCGCTGGTGCCGCTGGCGCTGCTGGCGCTTGTCGGCCTGTGGTTTCGCCAGCGCGGCTCGGTCTTCCGCTTCATCGCCCTTTTGGCGCTCGCCGCCGCTTTGTTCAACCCGGTGTTCCTCAACGAGGAGCGCGAGCCGCTGAAAAGCGTTGTCGCCCTCGTCGTCGACCGCAGCCAGAGCCAGGATATCGGCGATCGCACCAAGCAGACCGACGAGGCGCTGGCCGGGCTGCAGCAGCGGCTTGGCCGCTTCAAGCAGTTCGACGTGCGCGTCGTCGAGGCCGGCAAATCCGAGGCCGCCGAAGAGCGCACCGAGACACGGCTGTTCGGCGCGCTTGAAGGCGCCTTCCGCGACGTGCCGCCGTCACGCATCGGCGGCGCGATCATGATCACCGATGGCGAGGTCCATGA
>NZ_RZPI01001194.1:0-653 GCF_003998715.1 Mesorhizobium sp. M7A.F.Ca.CA.002.15.2.1 | reverse complement strand
CGAAGGATATAAACGAAGAGATCAAGGGGCCTTCGACATCGGCGCCCGAACAGGCGGTCCAGGGCTTCCTGCGCAAGGCCGGACTTTCCTCGATCGCCGAGGCGCATGTCCATTCCGATCCGAAGAAGGGCGATTTTTATGTCGCCCACATTTCGAAGCCGGGCAGGGCGGCCGAACAGATCATCGCGGACCTGGTGCCTGATATCATCCGCAATTTCCCGTGGCCGAAATCGATGCGCTGGGGGCCGGCCTCGGCCAAGCCAGGTTCATTGCGCTGGGTGCGCCCGCTGCAATCGATCCTGTGCACGTTCGGCCCGGAGACAGAGGAGCCGGTCGTGGTCGATTTCGAGATCGACGGCATCCGCTCCGGCAACATCACCTATGGCCACCGCTTCCATGCGCCTGATGCGATCATGGTGCGCCGCTTCGACGACTATGTTTCCAAACTGGAAGCGGCCAAGGTCGTGCTCGATGCCGACCGCCGCAAGGAGATCATCCTTGCCGACGCCCGCAATCTCGCCTTCGCCAACGGGCTCGATCTGGTCGAGGACGAAGGGCTGCTGGAGGAGGTGTCCGGACTGGTCGAATGGCCGGTCGTGCTGATGGGCGAGTTCGAGGAGGCATTCCTTGCCATTCCAGCCGAAGTGATCCGA
>NZ_RZPI01001193.1:0-655 GCF_003998715.1 Mesorhizobium sp. M7A.F.Ca.CA.002.15.2.1 | reverse complement strand
GCGCCACCTTCCCCCCTCCGGAGGGAAAGGAAAGGAGCGTTGGTGGGCGAGCGTTGGCTCGGCGAAGCCGAGACGGAGCGGGACCAGCGCCGCATAGGCAATGCATGCGCCAAGCTGCCATGCACTCTATCGCCAAAGACCAGTTGCTTGGAAATGTGTGCATGCCGTAGCTTGCCGGGGATCAGCAGCTTTGCCGCCCTACTTCACAAGGTGATCGCCGAACGCAAAAAGGGCGGCCGAAGCCGCCCTCTTGGGGAATTGGGTCCCTCCATCAAAGGAAAATGATCACCCTGCCGTGCCTGTGGTGATGGTTGTGGTGGTGGTTGTAGTGCTTCCACCAGAACTTCTTGAAGTGCTTCTTGTGATGGTTGTGGTGGTGATGATGATGGCCATGCATGCCGTGGGCTGACGACGTGCCGACAGTGCCGGCGAGCGCGCCGGTGGCGACGAAGATGGCGACGAGGCCCGAGGTAAGAGTGCGCTTGAACATGATGATCTCCTGGATCTTTTGATCGAGGCGACCCATTCGCCTCTGACCATCAGTCGGCGCGGCGCAGCAAAAGGTTCGAAAGGTTGAGGAGATTTTTTGTGGGACGCCGTTGACGCCAGCGCGGCGACGGCAAGGACACCAATGACCCGTCGCCCCCTATTCCCC
>NZ_RZPI01001192.1:0-660 GCF_003998715.1 Mesorhizobium sp. M7A.F.Ca.CA.002.15.2.1 | reverse complement strand
GATTTGCGGGCATCGAAGCCGAGCGCGAAGCCGTGCGCGCCATGTTTCGCAGCGGCGAGATCAACGACCATACGTCGCAGGCGCTGTTTACCGAGATCACGCTCACCGAGGCATTGCTGAGGGGCCGGAAGGCGAGGAAATAACGACGCGCGGGCCTGGCTGGCGCAATCCGGCCAGCAAATTTCGCGTGGCAAACGTGGCGGGGCGAAAACAACTGTGTTAATGGCGCCGCGTGCAGGTTGCCCAAAAGTGTACAGCGGTTTGGGCAACGACATGCATAAACAAAATTGCCCCCGAACCCCGAGGATTTCAGGCTATGGCAACAGCAGCGGCAGTGTCGAACAAATTCGAATCCTTCTTCGAAACCACGCTGGCCGACGCCGATCCGGAGATTTTCGGCGCCATCCGCAACGAACTCGGCCGCCAGCGCCACGAGATCGAGCTGATCGCCTCGGAAAACATTGTTTCCCGCGCGGTGCTTGAGGCGCAGGGCTCGATCATGACCAACAAATATGCCGAGGGCTATCCGGGCAAGCGCTACTACGGCGGCTGCCAGTTTGTCGACGTGGCCGAGGAACTGGCCATCGAGCGCGCCAAGAAGCTGTTCGGCTGCAACTTCGCCAATGTCCAGCCGAATTCCGGCAGCCAGATGAACCAGGC
>NZ_RZPI01001191.1:0-661 GCF_003998715.1 Mesorhizobium sp. M7A.F.Ca.CA.002.15.2.1 | reverse complement strand
GGGATCGAGATGAGAGAAATTGCTCATGGTGCTGTCCAGCCTGGAATGTCTGTTGTCGGCGAACGGATCTGGCCAAGGCGCGACCGGCAACCAGGTTGCAAGACATCGGTCCGTTGCCTGACGCCGGATCAACCCTGATTGCCCGACAATTCATTTGTGCCTGGAAAACCGCCATGTCCGCTCTTGAGGAAAGCATATCGCCAGTTCACCCGCCCGGTTCTGGAGGCAATGCTTGCCTCGTCACCCGGAGGCACGTGGGCAACCATCAGGCGTTGCGCTTCTGCTCTCTGAGCTCGGTCGGTGAACAGTCGAACGCCAGCTTGACCTGCCGCGAGAAATGATAGGGGTTCTTGTAGCCGACCTGGTAGGCGATCTCGCTGATCGACAGTCCTGTCCGCTGCAGCAGATGCGTGCCGTAATCGAGGCGGCAACGCCACAGATATTTGGCCGGCGTCATGCCGAGATGTTTCTTGAACGCCGAGACCAGATATTGCGGACTGACGCGCACCTGCTGCGCCACCCGCTCGATCGACAGATCGGCGGCAAAGTTCTCTTCGAGGAAACGGCGTGCCTGCAGGATCGTCTGCGGGATCGGCCGCTCCGCCTCGATCACCTCGGCCTCGTAGATGAAGGCGTGGAGCAAGGCGTTGGTCAGCGGCTC
>NZ_RZPI01001190.1:0-669 GCF_003998715.1 Mesorhizobium sp. M7A.F.Ca.CA.002.15.2.1 | reverse complement strand
GTGTCGACAATTTCGACGGCAGCACCATCACAACCGGCCTGAATTTCGGCCTCTATGATGGTCCTCACCGATCGGAGCATGCGGCGGCACTGGTCTATTTCGAGAACCGCTGGCAGCACGGAATGCGTGCCGAAAAGGGGCGGCTACGCCAGGCGCTGCCGTTGGTCGTGGTCACCGAGAACCTGCTCGACCCCGAGAACTACGTCACGCTTGACGCGGATGACAATGCCTTCGTCAGCTTCAAGGCGCCATCGGACTACGCGGTGAAGGGCATGGCGCGCGCTCTGGAGAAATTGCCTGACCTTCTGGCGCCGCTGCCGGTCGAAAAGCTCTTCGACCGCGGCATTCGGCCGACCGAATCGCACGTCCAGGGCACGCTGAGGATGGGCACCGGCCCGGCCGATTCTGTGGTCGACAGCGGCATGATCCACCATCAGCTCAGAAACCTGGTCGTCGTCGGCACCAGCACCTATCCGAGCTGCTCCTGCGCCAACCCGAGCCTGACCGCGGCAGCGCTGTCCTTGCGGGCGGCGAGCCGGATCGCGTGAAAGGAGGTATCGCATGATCGAGATTTCCAGACGCTCGGCCCTGGCCGTCTTGGCTGGCGGAGTGGTTTCGACGGGGGTCGCCTACGCCACCGTTTCCTCCTTCTCGGACGAGGATCTGGTG
>NZ_RZPI01000118.1:0-10717 GCF_003998715.1 Mesorhizobium sp. M7A.F.Ca.CA.002.15.2.1 | reverse complement strand
CGTCATGACCGAGCGTCGTGCAGCCGCACATCGGCTGCACCGCCGCTGGATTGTATTTGTCGCCGATGGTCAGCACCATCAGCTTCTCGACCAGCCCGGTGCAGGAGCCGCAGGAGGCCGACGCCTTGGTGTGGGCGCGCACGTCGTCGAGCGAGGTCAGGCCCTTGGCCGTGATCGCGCCGGTGATCTTCCCCTTGCAAACGCCGTTGCAGCCGCAGATCTCCGCATCATCCGGCAAGGCTGCAACGGCCGCCATAGGGTCCAGCGGGGCACCCCCCTGGTAGGACTGGCCGAAGATGAGCGTATCGCGCATCTCCGATATGTCGGTCTGCTTTTTCTTGAGATCGTTGAACCAGGCGCCGTCCGCCGTCTCGCCATAGAGCACGGTGCCGATGATGCGGTCGTCCTTCAGCACAAGCCGCTTGTAGACGCCGGCCGCCGCATCGCGCAGCACGATCTCCTGGCGGTCCTCGCCCTCGGCGAAGTCGCCGAGCGAGAACAGGTCGATGCCGGTGACCTTGAGCTTGGTCGGCGTGTCCATATGGACGAAGGCCGCCGCTTCGTTGCCGGCAAGCTGGCTGGCTGTGACGCGCGCCATCTCGTAGAGCGGCGCGACGAGGCCATAGACCTGGCCGTTGACCTCGGCACATTCGCCGAGCGCGTAGATGTCGGGATCGTTGCTGCGCATGCCGGCATCGACGACGATGCCCCTGTTAACGGCGATGCCGGCCTGTTTGGCCAGCGCCGAATTCGGCCTGATGCCGACGGCCATCACCACAAGCGTTGCTGGGATAATGGTGCCGTCAGCAAGTTCCACCTGTCCGACCTTGCCGTTGCCGGTGATAGCCTGTGTGTTGGCCTTGGTGATGACCTTGATGCCGCGCTGCTCCACCGCACGCTGCAAGAGATAGCCGGCGGCCGGATCGAGCTGGCGCTCCATCAAGGTCGGCATGACATGCAGCACGGTGACGTCCATGCCTTGCGCGTTGAGGCCCGCCGCCGCCTCCAGACCCAGCAGGCCGCCGCCGATGACCACCGCCTTGGCCCGCGACTGGGCAGCGAGCATCATCGCCTGCACGTCGTCGAGATCGCGATAGGTCAGCACGCCCGGCAGGTCATGGCCCGGAACCGGAATGATGAACGGTACCGAGCCGGTGGCGATGACGAGCTTGTCGTAGGGCTCGGTGACGCCGTGATCCGAGGTGACGGTCTTCGCCGTCCGGTCGATGGCAACGATCTTGTGGCCCTTGTAGAGGGTGATGTTGTTGGCGATGTACCAGCCGTCGCCATGGATGATGATCTCCTCATAGGCCTTCTCGCCCGACAGCACCGGCGACAGCATGATGCGGTCGTAATTGACGCGCGGCTCGGCGTTGAAGATGGTGACGGTGTAGCGGCCCGGAGCCTGTTCCAGCAGGTGCTCCAGCATGCGCCCGGGGGCCATGCCATTGCCGATGATGACAAGTCTTTCGCTCATGGTGCTACTCCGCGGCTTCGACGAAGCGGTGGCGTTCGTAGAGGAACTTCAGAACCGCCTCGCGGCAGCGCAGGAAGGTCCGGTCGGAAGAGAGTTCGACGCGCCGGCGCGGCCGCGCCAGCGGCACGGCAAGCACTTCGCCGATGGTCGCCGCCGGACCGTTGGTCATCATGACGATGCGGTCGGAGAGCAGCACCGCCTCGTCGACGTCATGGGTGATCATGATCGTCGTCGAGCCGAGCCTGGAATGGATGTCCATCACCGCGTCCTGCAGATGGGCCCGCGTCAGCGCATCGAGCGCGCCGAACGGCTCGTCGAGCAGCAGGATCTTCGGCTCCATCGCCAGCGCCCGGGCGATGCCGACGCGCTGCTTCATGCCCCCGGAGATTTCCGCCGGGCGCTTGTCCTTGGCATGCGCCATCTGCACGAGGTCGAGATTGCGCATGATCCAGTCATGCCGCTCGACTTTGCTCTTCGAACGGCCGAAGACCTTCGACACCGCCAGGTTGATGTTTTCGTAGACGGTCAGCCACGGCAGCAGCGAGTGGTTCTGGAACACCACGGCGCGTTCCGGTCCAGGGCTGTCGACCTCCTTGTCCTCGAGCAGCACGGCGCCGGCCGACACCTTGGTCAGCCCGGCGATCAGATTGAGCAGGGTCGACTTGCCGCAGCCGGAATGGCCGATGATGGAGACGAATTCGCCCTTGTCGATGGTCAGCCTGATGTCCTTCAACACCTCGCTGACCTGGGCACCACGCGTGAAGGATTTGTCGATATGGTCGAGCTTCAGATAGGCCGTCATCGCCCCTCTCCTCACTTTGCCGTTGTGCCGCGGGTGACGAAGGCGCCGACCGCCGCGACCAGCCGGTCGAGGCAGAAGCCGGTGACGCCGATATAGGCGAGCGCGACGATGATGTCGGGCAGCCGCGACGAGTTCCACGCATCCCAGATGAAGAAGCCGATGCCGACGCCGCCAGTCAGCATTTCAGCGGCGACGATGGCGAGCCAGGACAGGCCGATGCCGATCCTCAAGCCGGTGAAGATGTAAGGCGCGGCGGCCGGCACCATGATCTTGACGAAGAATTCGAACTGGTTGAGCCGCAGGATGCGCGAGACGTTGCGGTAGTCCTCGGGAATGTTGCGCACGCCGACCGCGGTGTTGATGATGATTGGCCAGATCGAGGTGATGAAGATGACGAAGATCGCCGACGGGCTGGAATCACGGAACGCCGCCAGCGACAGCGGCAGCCAGGCCAGCGGCGGCACCGTGCGCAGGATCTGGAACACCGGGTCGAGGCCGCGCATCGCCCAGATCGACTGGCCGACCAGCGCACCGAGCGCGACGCCGACGACCGCCGCCAGGCCGAAGCCGACGGCGACGCGCTGCAGCGAGATCAGCACGCGCCAGGCCAGACCTATATCCTGCGGGCCATTGTCGAAGAACGGATGCGCTATCAGGTCGTAGGCCTCGTTCCACACCTGGGTCGGCGGCGGCAGGCTCGATGTCGGCGACGAACAGGCGATCTGCCAGACGACCAGCATCAGCGCGATGACGATGATGGGCGGCACCAGCGCGCTCGCCAGTTTGCCGGCGATGGCGAGCGGCTCGAAGCGGCGCCGTGCCTTGGCAGTGAAGGCGATGACCTCCGCCGGCTTGGCGGGAAAGGCCTTCACCTTGGTGTCCTCGATAGTCTGGATCGACATGTCTGGGGAAAACTCCTTGGGGGCAGGTAGTGATCGCAAGCGGCGCATGCGCGCCGCTTGCGATCAGGCTACGCCGATGCCTTGATCTTCAGGCTGTCGAGATAGGCGGACGGGTTGGCCGGATCGAAAATCTTGCCGTCGAAAAAGGTCTCGACGCCGCGCGACGACGACGCCGGAACGTCGGCTGCCGCGACGCCGAGATCCTTGGCCGCCTCGCGCCACAGATCCTCGCGGTTGACCTGGTCGACCAGCGCGTTGATGTCGGTGGTCGGCGCGAACTTGCCCCAGCGGATGTTCTCGGCAAGGAACCACGCATCATGGCTCTTGAACGGATAAGAGACGCCGCCCTTCCAGAACTTCATGGAGAGATCGGTGCCGTTGGCGACGCGGCCATTGCCATAGTTGATGTCGCCCTTGAGGCGGCCGATGATGTCGGCGACGGGCACGTTCATCCATTGCCGCTTGCCGATGATAGCGGCCATCTCGTCCTTGTTCTCGGTGGCCTCGCACCATTGCTGGGCTTCCATGACGGCCATCAGGATCGCCTTGGTGGCGTTCGGATATTTCTCGATGAATTCGGCGCGCAGGCCGAGCGCCTTTTCGGGATGGCCCTTCCACAATTCGCCTGTCGTGGCGGCGGTGAAGCCCACGCCCTGGTGGACGAGTTGCTCGTTCCACGGCTCGCCGACGCAGAACACGTCCATATTGCCGACCTTCATGTTGGCCACCATCTGCGGCGGCGGCACGACGATGGTCGAGACGTCCTTGTCGGGATCGATGCCGCCGGCGGCCAGCCAATAGCGCAGCCACAGATCATGCGTACCGCCCGGGAAGGTCATGGCGGCCTTGATTTCCTTGCCGGTCGCCTTCTTGGCAGCGAAGGCGTCTTTCAGCTTCGAGGCGTCGAGGCCGACACCGGTGCCGGCATATTCCTGGGCGACCGAAATGCCCTGGCAGTCGTAGTTGAGCCGAGCCACGATCGCCATCGGCATCGGCTGGTTGTTCTGCGTCACCTTGCCGGTGTGCATGAGGTAAGGCAGCGGTGTCAGGATATGAGCGCCGTCGATGCCGTTGGCCGCGCCGCCGAGCATCAGATTGTCGCGTGTCGCACCCCAGGAGGCCTGCTTGAGCACCTCGACATCGGTCCCAGCATATGCGCGAGATGGAAGTGGCCGATGGCGATGCGGTCGCGGATGTTGGCCCAGGATGTCTCGCGGTGCAGCTTCAGATCGATGCCTTCTTGCGCGGCGAAGCCAAGCTCGCCGGCCGCGACCAGCACGGCGCTGTCGAAAAGCGGCATGAAGCCGGCGGTGATCTGGTGCTCGGCAGTCATGCTCATTCGTCCTCCGCCGGTCCCAGCAGCCCCGCGGCAGTCACCAGGCTTTGGGCGATGTCGCCGATCTTGCGGTTCTGGTTCATCGCCGTCTTGCGCAGCAGCGTGTAGGCCGCCTCTTCGGAGAGGCCGCGCGATTTCATCAGGATGCCCTTGGCACGGTCGATCACCTTGCGGCTCTCGAGCTCGCCGCGAACCTCTTCCAGTTCGCGTGCCATGCGCGAAAAGGCGTTGAAGCGGCTGACCGCCATGTCGAGGATCGGCTTGACGCGCTCTTGCCGCAGACCGTCGACGACATAGGCCGAAACGCCGGCATCGACCGCCGCCTCGATCGAGGCCTGGTCGGAGCGGTCGACGAACATGGCGATCGGCCGTTTTACGGCACGCGACAGCTGGAACATGTTTTCCAGCATGTCGCGATTCGGGTTTTCGAGATCGATGACGATGACATCGGGCTCGATCTCGGCGATCCGCCGCGCAATGCCGGTCACATCATGGATGACGGTGACCCGCTCATGGCCGGCCTCGCGCAAACCCGCCTCGATGATCGCGGCGCGGATGCGGTTTTCATCGATCACCAGGACGGCGAGTGCGGTTCGAACCATGCCTGCATTGTGACTAAGCGAGGGAATTGTGCAATGCGGTATCGAGAGAGAGCGGTGCTCGCTACGCCTTGGCAGGCCTATAGAGGTGGACGCTGGAAATGGATAGCTGTGATTTTGGCGGCAGTAGGACCGACTGCGGCTAACGCATTCACTACGTCAATCGGTTTGAGACGACCGGAACAGCAACTGGAACCAAGGCAGAGATCAAGCAGCCTATGGCGCTGATCGCGTTGAGATTACAACGGCGGCAACGGCACCAGATCTGAGGACGAAAAATGATCGACAAGAAATCTGAGACTGAAGCTGAAAAAGAGATCTGTGAAGTCGTGGGCCGAATCGTACTCATGGCTTCACTCTTAGACAATCAGTTAAATGCCGTCTTGGTGGCAGCTCTATCTCTTGGCGGGAAGGCGCTGACACTCGCGGTTGTCGCTGCCCTGGACCCGGCCCGAAAAGTTGAAATCCTGAAGGCATTTGTCACGCAGATATCCAACGACGAATGGAAGAAGCCAGTCCTGCGTTACGCAGACGGCGTTGAAAAAGTAAACCGGGCTCGGAACCTCGCCGCCCACAGTATGGTTATCGACAGCGGTGGAGAACATGTTCTAGCGACCAATAGCGTTGCGAAATTATTGAAGGCTACTGATCGTAAAAGCCGAGCGATCAAACGTGTGCCGCTCAACACGCTGAGCAATGCTTCAGATCTCGCGCTGAAAGTCTATAAAGAGGGTGAGAGCGTTATCGCCAATTTTGGTCGAGTTGAGTTGGAGAGAAATCGACGGGGAGCAGCGGCGCAACGCTAGATCATTCGGAATCCAATTGTCTGCGGCTTCGTTGGATGCCAATCAGCCGATCATGAAAAGAGTCGCACTACCGATATCCTAGATCGGCCGAGGCTTATGTGCGTCGCGCCGACCGCTAAATAATCATGCCGGGAAATGAGCTTCTTTGATGAGTTGGAATATTCTCGCTGCGCTTCCGAACATCGTCGTCACAGACCCGATTGAGGGAGAACAATTCTCCATGATCGGCAGCGATGACGCGCGCCTGTCCGATAATTTTGCCCTGCAGCCAAATCTAAAAGCATTCTTCCGAAGGTTTACAAACAGCCACGGAGTGAGGATTACGCCCGCAGCGCTCGTTGCGAGATCTGATACGCCCGCCGAGTTTCTCAACAGCGAAGCTGTCTCGGGTTTTCGAGATGCCGTTGCCGCGTCCATCATCCCATTTGCACGCGCTGCGGCCATAACTCATCGCAATTATTCCCGACCGATGTACTCTGACTCTTTCGATCTTTATCCTTGGATGGTCGATCGGAATGGCGAGCACCTCATCGCGAACACTCCGGCCGTAAGCGCACTTCATCAGATCAAAGGATTTAGGGGGCTTTCCTCGCCAGGACTTTCGGTCGTCCAGATTCGCGATTGGGACATTGATGAAGCGTTACTAAAAGTTTTGCTAGACTGGTGGAGGAAGAGATTTTCCGGCGGAACGCCACACTGGGAACAACTTGCGCTATTTCGCTCTCTGAACGCTGCTAATGCCGCAATGCAAATGCCGCAAAGCGCGGGCGCCACGATATATGACTGGGGCCGATCCCTGTCGCTTTGGATAAGCGCATTTGAGATACTCGTGCACCCTGGCCCTGGCGGTGAAGCCAACCGCGCGAAAGTATTTGCATTGATTGAACGCGGTGAATGGGAGCGTGAAGCAGTTCGCGAAAAAGTCCATGATGTGCGGTTGAGCAAAAAGAGCGTCGTAAGAAAAGCATTTCCCAGCTATCTGTATGCTCTCGCTTACCAAGCGAGAAACAATTTTCTCCATGGCGAGCCAGTTGGACGGGAGCACTTGGTTTTACCTTCCGGTCAGCCCGTTGGGTTTTTGGTCTCGGCGCTTTATCGAAACGCAATTGCGACATTTGTAGATCTGACAGCTACCGTAAGCATCGACGGAAAGGCGTCTGTTGGAGCAATCGCACAGGCAATATCTGAAATGTCCGACCGTCGAAGAGTTCCGCGCACTGTAGAAGATGCCTTCATTAAGGCCATGGCTCCTAAGCCGGAAACCGAAGACGACGATGAGTAGCGACAACAGCCATTCCCGCAGCTATGCACTTTAAAAGAACCTGCTGGTCGAGCACTGCAGCGGCGCTGAAATCCGCCCTTCACGCGATGACCCTGTCGCCTGCAGCGAACCGCAGGCGCCCTATTCCGCGGCCAACGCCGTGACCTCGCGGCGGAAGGGCAGTGCGTCGCCGATATCGGCTTCATCCAGCTCGCGCGCGAAGCGGTGACCGGCATAGGTTGCCCAGGCGATCGGACCCGGCGCCTCGGCGTCGCCGATGATTTTGATCGAGCGGATTCCGCTGTCGGCCCATTCGTCCCGCCGCGCCTTCAATTCCTGCCAGACACTATCGTCCTGGTGGCGTGACGTGACCAGCACCACGGCGTCCGCGGCGATGTCAAATTGGCTGCCCGTATAGGCGCACGCCGTGGCAACACCGCCCGGCACGATGCGCGTCACAGTCCGGTTCAGCACGATCTCGACGCCGAGTTCGGCCAGCCGGCGATGGACGGCGCCCTGCTCCAGCGTGTTGCGGGTCCAGTCGGATACATAGGCCGACGGCGTCACCAGCGTCACCTTCGCGCCCTGGCGCGCCATCAGCTCGGCCAGAACGCCACCCATGTAGTAGTGGTCGTCGTCGAACAGCACGACACTGCCGGTCGGCACAGTGCCGGCCATCAGATCGTCCGGCGTGTAGACCGGCATGGCCGGGTCGATCGGCATCGGCACGACATGCGCGCGCGCCACGCCGTCTCGGCGCCATGTCGAGCCGGTGGCAAGCGCAATGTTCTGAAAGCCGAAGTCCAGTATCTCCTGCGCCGACAATCGGCTTTCGAAATAGACGTCGACATTGGACATCTGGCTGATCTGGTACTGGCGGTAGTCGCGCACGCGTCCCCATGCCGAGAGACCAGGCAAGCGGCACTCGCGCGCCACGCGGCCGCCAAGTTCGGTGCCGGCCTCGGCGATGGCCACCTGATAGCCGCGCAGGCCGAGCGCACGCGCCGCCTCCAGCCCGGCCGGGCCGGCGCCGACGATCAGCACGCTGTCGCTATCGCCCTTGGCCTGCATGCGTTCGGGATGCCAGCCCTTGCGCCATTCCTCCATGAAGGTCGGGTTCTGCGTGCAGCGCGAGATCGACATGGTCATGTCGCCGGTGATGCAGATGTTGCAGCCGATGCATTCGCGAATGTCCTCGATGCGCCCCTCCTCCACCTTCTTCGGCAGGAAGGGATCGGCAATCGATGGGCGCGCGCAGCCGATGAAATCCAGCGTGCCGGACTTGATCATCTTCACCATCACATCCGGCGAGGTGAAGCGACCGACGCCTACGACCGGCTTCGAGGTCAGTTTCTTGATGCCGGACACCAGGCTCTCCTGCGCGCCCTCCTCCTTGAACCGCGACGGCCCGGAGCAGTCCTCCCAGGCGCCATGCGCCAGGTCCCAGAGGTCGGGCAGATCGGCATGCATCTCGATCATGTCGCGCACTTCGGAATTGGCGAAGCCGAGCTCACCGATCATCTCGTCCAGCGACAGCCGCAGCGTCAGGCCGCACGTGTCGCCGATAGCGTCCCTGCCCTCTTCGATCAGCTCACGCATCAGCCGCGAGCGGTTCTCCAGCGAGCCGCCATATTCGTCGCTGCGCTGGTTGGTGGCCGTGGACAGGAAGTGCTGGATGATGCCGAAGCCATGCGCGCCGTAGAGGCACACCAAATCGAAGCCCGCGAGCCTCGCCCGTTTGAAGGCATTGCGATGCCAGCGGCGCAGGTCGCGAATATCCTGCTTGTCCATGGCGCGCGCCTGCACCGGATCGTTGGTGAAGGTGCGGATCGGCAGGGCCGACGGCCCGCGCGGCACTTCCTTGGTGTAGAGGTTCGGCCCGTTGATGCCTGAGTAGGCCAGCTGGATGCCGGCCAGCGCGCCATGCTGGTGCATTGCCTTGGCCATCTTCGCCAGCGCCGGAATATCGGCATCGTCCCACAGCCTGAGCTCGATGAAGGGCGTGATCTCCGATGTGTGGTGCATCTCGGTTTGCTCGGTGAAGATGACGCCCCAGCCGCCTTCCGACTTGGTGCGGCGCATCTCGGCCGCGGCCGAAGGGTCGCGATAGCCGCCGCCATTGCAATGCGGCACCTGATAGAAGCGGTTCTTGGCGGTCACCGGACCGATCTTCACGGGCTCAAACAGAATATCATAACGCGGATCGCGCATGGAACGTGCCTTCCTGCCAGCGTCGCCCTGCAGCACGCCCGATCATGGTTTCGAGGCGTGACGCAAGCCGGCCAGCCCAGTGGGTTGATGCCGTGAGACCATTCATAAGTTGCGGCAAGCGCCGGAAAACAACAGATTTCTTCTGTGCCGGTTAGGCCGCGCCTAATCGCACACATCCGGATTAGCATCCGCTGAATCCCGACTGAGCCAAATGCGACTTCAAGGCCCCGGCCACGCGATGCTAGAAGTACCGACGGCCAATGAGACACAAGACGCATGGACAGCATCCAGATCCTCGAAAAGCTGCTCGCATTCCCGACGGTGAGCCGCGACTCGAACCTCGCCCTCGTCAACTACGTGGCGGACCTGCTAGACGCACACGGCACTGCCAGCCAGATCATCCACAGCGAGGACGGCCACAAGGCCAACCTCTTTGCCACCATCGGACCGACTGATGCTTCCGGCATCATGCTGTCCGGTCACACCGACGTCGTTCCCGTCGACGGCCAGGCCTGGACGCTGCCGCCCTTCGAGATGACGAACCGTGACGGCAAGCTTTACGGACGCGGCGCGGCCGACATGAAGGGTTTTGTGGCCTGCGCGCTCGCCGCGTGCCTCAAGGCCGCGAAAATGACGCTGAAGACGCCTCTGCACCTGGCACTCTCCTACGACGAGGAGATCGGCTGCATCGGTGTGCGCAGCCTGGTCGACATGCTGCAAGCGGCCCCGCATCGGCCGCTGCTATGCATTGTCGGCGAGCCGACCGATATGCAGGTGGCGACGGGGCACAAGGGCAAGCTTGCCGCACGCGCGCTTTGCAAGGGGCGCGAAGGCCATTCGGCGCTGGCCCCGCTGGCGCTCAACGCCATCCATCTCGGCTGCGACTTCGTCGCCGCCTTGCGCCGCGAACAGGACCGGCTGGTGCGCGATGGCGCCCGCGACGGCGACTACGACATCTCATACACGACCGTCCATGTCGGCAAGATCAACGCAGGCGTGGCGCTGAACATCGTGCCGAACCTTTGCCAGGTCGACTTCGAGATCCGCAATGTCGCAGCCGACGACCCGCACGAGATTCTCGACCGCCTGCGCAAGGAGGCTGCTCATATTGCTTCCGAAGCCTCGACCATCGCGCCCGAGGCAGCAATCGACATCGACATCACCAACACCTATCCCGGCCTGGACACGCCAGCCAGTTCGCAAGCCGTCGCCTTCGTCAAATCGCTGACCGGCGCCAACAATACCATCAAGATGGCCTTCGGCACGGAAGGCGGCCTGTTCAGCCGCGATCTCGGCACGCCGACGGTCGTGTGCGGACCGGGG
>NZ_RZPI01001189.1:0-672 GCF_003998715.1 Mesorhizobium sp. M7A.F.Ca.CA.002.15.2.1 | reverse complement strand
GCGCTGGACAACACCGGAACGACGATGGTGCTGTCGCCGAACTCGGAGTTCTTCCGCTTCTTCCGCAATCCCGACGGCAGCGAGGGATCGGCAAAGCCGGCTTCGCCTGCGCCAAACGCTCCGGCGACGGCACCCGCCGCGCCGGCGGCACAGCCCAGCACCGGCCAGTAGCGGCCGGTGCAGGATTTTCTTGCCGCCATGGGCCTCGTCCTCGTCATAGAGGGTCTGGTCTATGGCGGCTTTCCCGGCCTGGCCAGGAAGCTTGCCACCGAAGTGCTGTCGCTGCCCGAGAACGCGCTGCGGATTGCCGGGCTGGCGGCGATCGCGATCGGCGTCGGCATCGTCTGGCTGGTACGAGGCGCATGAGGGCGGCGATGATTTATCCTCTGCCGATAGTCATAGCCGCAAACGTGCCGTATTTTTTGCCAACATGGCGTGACGCGGCGTTTTCGTCGAAGCGCTTTTCTTTTCAAGAATACCGGGAGGCTTCTCGATGACATCCAATACAATTTTGCGCGCGGCGCGGCGGACATTCATCGCCGGCGCGGCGGCACTTCTTGTCAGCGCCGTCGCTGTCCCGTCCTTCACGGCGCCGACATTTGCCGCCGATGGGCCCGCTTCGGTCGCCGATCTGGCGCAAGGCCTGCTCGGCGCGGTGGTCAACATATCGAC
>NZ_RZPI01001188.1:0-676 GCF_003998715.1 Mesorhizobium sp. M7A.F.Ca.CA.002.15.2.1 | reverse complement strand
CACCCGAAACAGAAGCCGGTTTTCATGTCGATCGAACAGACCAGGATGCACGGGGATTCGATGGCCGTCATGACTTTCTCTTGGGCTTCCATCCGCAATCCCTTGTTCCACCTCCACATGGTGCAACGGCAAAGCCAATGCAAGCCCTCGCGATTGCGCCCTTCGGGGCCGGCTTTGCGGCAAATGCAGGCCCATCATCCCAGAGGTTGTGCCAACCCCGCAAGGCGGCTATGCCGCTTACCAAATCCAGGGAATGATCGATAACAAGATGACCAGCGCACTGCCTTTCGACGATTTTCGCAACCTGTTGGCCAATCTGCCGGCGGCCGACACGGCAGCCGAGACCCGCGTGCGCACGCTGTTTGCCAAGGCCGAACCGGGCAATTCGCTTGGCCGCATCGAGGACATCGCCGCCTGGCTGGCCGCCTGGAGCGGGCGGGCTCCGCCCGCGGTGACAAGACCGCTGATGGCGGTCTTTGCCGGCAATCACGGCGTCACGCGCCACGGCATTTCGCCACGGCCGGTGGCGGCGACCGCCAACGCGGTCGAACTTTGCGCCGCCGGAGGTGCCGCGATCAACCAGATCTGCATTGCCTACGATCTCGGGCTTAAGGTTTTCGATCTTGCCCTGCACATCCCGACCGCCGACATCACCGAAGAGGCCGCGCTTGACGAG
>NZ_RZPI01001187.1:0-677 GCF_003998715.1 Mesorhizobium sp. M7A.F.Ca.CA.002.15.2.1 | reverse complement strand
GACAGGCTCATACCTGTCCGCCGGCAGGAAGCGTGTGCCTTCGGCGAGATAGAGCAGGATGGCGTTGGATTCGGCCAGCCGCCGGCCATCGTCGAACTCGAGCAGCGGCACCATGGCGTTCGGGTTCTTGGCGACAAAGTCGGCTTTGCGTGTGTCGCCTGTGTGCGAACTCACCTCGACGTTGGTGAAGGCTAGGCCAAGCTTCGCCATCAGCAGGCGCGGCTTGTAGCAATTGCCGCTGTCTATCATGCCGTAAAGTATCATGGCTGTTCCCCCGAGCACTGTCTCCGCGCGATTATCGCAGCGGCGGCGGACTCAACCAATGATTTGTTTTGTCGCGACGATCAGCGCCGCTGATGTGTGAATAGTGGCGCCCCTAGCCGAACAGCGGGACGACATTGCCGCCGGTACCCAGCAGCGTGTCGATGTTCAGTGGCTCTTCCTCGAAAACGGTCCCCGCCAAGGCTGGGCGGGCGAGGAGAAAACCCTGCAGCAGGTCGACGCCGCCTTCGAGCGCGGCGCGCAGATGGGTGGGCTGCTCGATGCCTTCGACCAGCACCTTGGCGCCGCGGTCATGCAAGCTGGAAACCAGCGGGCGGAAGAACCGTTCGGCGGCAGCGTGGCGACAGAACTCCGCGAACCAGGTGCCGTCGATCTTGACGATGTCGGGCTTGAGC
>NZ_RZPI01001186.1:0-681 GCF_003998715.1 Mesorhizobium sp. M7A.F.Ca.CA.002.15.2.1 | reverse complement strand
CTATTCCCCTATTCCCCTACTGCCTTATTCCCCTCAATCCGCCATCGTCTCCAAACTGGCAAAACCCTGTGGCGCGTCGCCCTCGTCGAACGGCGTCGTCACCTCGACGAAGGTGTCGGGATAGAAGCCGTTGAAGCGGGTCCTCAGCGACAGCGAATACGCGCCGATATGGCCGATCTCGATCCAGTCGCCGGTATCGACCGTTTCCGGCAGCCAGAACGGCCGCGACAGGATGTCGACGGAATCGCAGGTCGCGCCGCAGACCTTGAACGGCACGATGTTCTTCTCCTCGCCATTGCGCGAGCGGATCGCCGGGTCGGGAATGAAGCGCGCCGGCAGCGTGATCTTGCCGGTCCATGAATCCGACAGCGATGCCCAGATGCCGTCATTGATGTAGAGCCGCTTGCCCTTGCGCAGCAGCACCCGCACGATCAACGACAGGCAGCGCGCCACGATCACCCGGCCGGGCTCAGCCACCAGCGGCATCTGGTCGAACTGATACTCCTTCAGATCGCCCGACAGCCGCGACATGATCTGGCCAAGCGACGGCATCTCGATCTGCTTGCGGTTAGGGTCGTGGCCGTATTCGGCGGGGAAACCGCCGCCGACATCGAGCCCGGCAATATCGAAGGTCAGCCGGTTGCGCACCCAGTCGGCGGAAGCCAGCGCCCGCTCATAGGT
>NZ_RZPI01001185.1:0-684 GCF_003998715.1 Mesorhizobium sp. M7A.F.Ca.CA.002.15.2.1 | reverse complement strand
TTTCGTGGCTGGTGGGAGGCCGGCTGCGCCGGATTCTTCCGCTCATTTCAGAAATGCCTCATCGAAGCCGGCTATTCAACCGCGAACCCTTGTCGCAGCGGCGGCCGGCAAGATTTGTCCGTGGGGCGCCCGAAAGAGATGCCGGCAGGCGTTGCGCCGGCAACTGCGGCGTGCGGATTCATCACGCGGCCGCGCCGGAACGGCGGTCAGCGGCCTGCCGGTAAAATTCGGCATGCGGCTCTTGGTGATCGGGCACGGCGCTGTTAGTCTGGCGACAACTTAAAACACTGAAGCGCCTGCTGCGTCCATCATAGGTTCGCGCGGCGCCGGAAGGAACGACAGTGGAAGACCACGATACCGGCGCCGGCGCGCCGGAGGTGGGCGTGTCCAGCTCTTCCCAGCGGTCGGCTGACCCGGGGAACGCAAGCTGGCAGCAACGCCGCCCGACGGAGCTCCGCTCGGCAGACGGGCAGGCGGGCGACGCACCCCACAAAGGCAAGCCCAAGAAGCGGCGCAAGCGAAGGCGCGGGCGCAAGGTTTTTGCGCGCGACGAAGCGCGTCCCGCGGAGAATCGATCGCCGGCGCCAGGCAAAACCGGTGCCCCGGCGGCGGAGGCCCACAGACCGGCGGAAGCGGTGGTCTCGCCCGCCGCTCTTGTGCCGCGGCCGGAACAAGGAGCCCGTC
>NZ_RZPI01001184.1:0-684 GCF_003998715.1 Mesorhizobium sp. M7A.F.Ca.CA.002.15.2.1 | reverse complement strand
CGGCAAGGGCGAATCCGGATCCGAAACCGCATCCTGATCCAGAAATCGTGCGCCCGGGATGTGGGCCGAATCATACTCGCCGCGCGCATCGCGCTTCTGCGCCGGGAGATACCAGGATGCGTCGAGAATCGTCAGGCCCGGCTCGCCGAGACGTTGCTGCAGCCAGTCTGCGTCGACGGTGAAGGGGCTGTCCTCGGCCATTTTGTGCTCCTGCTCGCCTTTTGGCGATCACTGTCTGTTCAGTTTGCCGGCATCGGCCCAAAGCGGATGCGGAAGCGCCGGTTTTCACGGCCCTTCTTCTCGATCTTGCCGATGTGGATTTCGCCGACTTCGCCAGTGCTCTTCACATGGGTGCCGCCGCAGGGCTGGCTGTCCACCGAGGCGTTGTCGCCGATACAGACCAGGCGGATCTTGCCGGTGCCGGCCGGCGGCCGGACGTTCTTGGATTTCACCAGGCCGGGATTGGCGGCCAGTTCCTCGTCACTGATCAGCCTGACAAAGATCGGATGATCGGCCCGCACCAGCTCCATCAGCCCGGCGGTGATGTCCTCCTTGGTGAAGCCGGCATCCGGAGCGTCGAAGTCGACACGGCTGTCGTCCTCGGAAACGGCGGCACCGGTGATTGGAAACGGACAGACGACGGTGAGCAAATGGCAAGCCGCATGCATGCGCATCAGGAGATGC
>NZ_RZPI01001183.1:0-684 GCF_003998715.1 Mesorhizobium sp. M7A.F.Ca.CA.002.15.2.1 | reverse complement strand
CTCGAACGTCTTGCGCGCCGTATCGCTGGCTTGCTCGGCGGCCGCGCGGCCGCCGAGCAAGCCAGCGATACGGCGCGCAAGACGTTCGAGGAAGGCGCGCTCGCGGAGTCGCTGCCGACCGTCGAGGTCGACAGGACAGCGCTCGAAACCGGCGTCGGCATCCTGTCGCTGCTGGTCACCGCCGGACTGGCGGCGTCGAACGGCGAAGCGCGGCGGCATGTGCAGGGCGGCGCCGTGCGCCTGAACGACGAGCCGGTGAGCGACGAGCGCCGGCTGGTGACCCCTCAGGATTTGAGTCCGGAAAACGTCGTAAAGCTTTCCTTGGGAAAGAAAAAACACATTCTGGTGCGACCGGCCTGAACTCGCTCACCTATATTCGAAGATCGACCTGAATATTCCGGGCGCGATCACCGACAGCGGATTGATGTCCAGCAACGGCTTGTTGGCGTTGCCCTTGAGCCGGTAGGTGACGCCGATCAGGCCACGGTCGCGGCCATTGCCGAGCAGCGCGCCAACGATGGGCAATTCGCCGAAGATGCGATTGAGGCCATAGACCGGCATGAACGTGCCGGTCATGTCCATGTTGTTGTTCTGGTCGTAGAGCGTGCCCTGGAACGTGGTGCCGATGCGCGGTCCGCGCAGCACACCGTTGGCGATTTTCAGGTAACCGCTGCCCTTGTCGAT
>NZ_RZPI01001182.1:0-685 GCF_003998715.1 Mesorhizobium sp. M7A.F.Ca.CA.002.15.2.1 | reverse complement strand
GCATCAGATACGCATCGCCTTTCGGCCCGCCGCAGACCGAGGCCGTCAGCACGCTGCCGCCCTCGTCTTCCTCCATCCTGGCGCTCCAGCCGCCGCACGACGCGGCAAACGCCGGTTGCGCGGCCTGCAGGACCGCTACCGCACCGGCGACGACGAGATGTGCAACTCTCATGGCTTCCCCAACTGCCTTCAGGGCATTTGCAGCGCCCGTCGCAAGCATATAGGAAAAAGCGATCCGATGGCATTGCCCCTTGCGGCAGCCGGTCCTGTTTCGCGGAGAGTTGGATTGAGAGCCTGCATTCGCCTGTGTCTGTCCTTTGCCGCCCTGCTGGCCTTGCCGCTCACCGCTCATGCCGAGTGGAAGCCGGTCGAGAAGATCGAGCCCTACGCGATCTCGGGCCAGTCCGGCGCCGAACTCTACCGCTCGATCGGCGAGAAAGGGCCAAAGCTCGGCATTGCCCGCGCCATCGCCTACACCAATTTCAAGCTGACCTGGGGGCTAAGGGATTACAAGCCCAGCGGCAAGGACTGCGTGCTGACGGCCGGGCGGCCGAAGCTGATCGTCACCTACACTTTGCCGAAACCCTCCCGCTCCCTCCCGCCCGCCGTCCAGAAGAACTGGGACACCTTCATCGCCGGCGTCGCCGCCCATGAGAAGGTGCATGGCGCCAGCATGGTCCAGATG
>NZ_RZPI01001181.1:0-691 GCF_003998715.1 Mesorhizobium sp. M7A.F.Ca.CA.002.15.2.1 | reverse complement strand
GGCGCCAGGCGGGCCCGCCCCGCCTTCGGCAATCGGCAGGCGAGCAGCCGGTCGAGCCACGCCTCCGCACCCAGCCCCGACACCGCATAGCGCGCATAGGCCGAGATATCGACGAGGCCGGCGGCGCGCCGCACCTGCAGCGCCTCCTCGCCGACGATGTCGAAGGCGTTGGAGCGCCGCAGCGTCGTGCTCTCGGCAAATCCCATCGGCGCGAAATAGGCCGGGATTTCCAGCCCCCAGGAAGCCGTCCATTCGCATCCCGCCGCGCTCATGCCGTCATAGGCGCCGGGGCGTTTCAGCGGCCGGCCGGCGGGCAGCCGTTCATTGGGAAAGGTCATGACGAACCGGCGCGAATAGAACTGGCGCGTCGTCTGCCTGAGATATTCGCGGTTGGCGGCGAAGGCACCGTAGCGAGCGATATCCATGCCGAAGATGTCGGCCTGCGGTTCGCCGAAAATCATCCATTCGGCCAGCGACTTGCCGACGCCGCCGCCCTGGCTGAAACCGGCCATGACGCCGCAGGCGACCCAGTAGTTCTTCAGGCCGCGCACCGGCCCGACAATCGGATTGCCGTCCGGCGTGAAGGTGAAGGCGCCGTTGACCCATTTGCGGATACCGGCCGTCGCCAGGCAAGGGAAGCGCTCATGCGCCTTGGCGAGTTCCGGGCTGATGCGGTCGATGTCTTCCGGGA
>NZ_RZPI01001180.1:0-707 GCF_003998715.1 Mesorhizobium sp. M7A.F.Ca.CA.002.15.2.1 | reverse complement strand
GTGCTGGCCTCGTTCCGGGCCACGAGCGCCCGCTATGTCGGCGATCCGGATTTCGAGCGGCTGATCGAGTTGATGACCCGTTCGAGCCCCGAATTTCGTGCCTGGTGGCCGCAGCGCGACGTCGCGCATCGGTTGTCGGGGGTGAAACATGTCCGGCACCCGAGCGCGGGCGCCATGACCTTCGAGCATATGAGCCTGTCGATCGGCGACGGCTCGGACATGAAGCTGATCGTCTACACGCCGTTAGCCGAGCAGAATTCGATCGCCAAGCTGCAGGCATTGCTGGACGCGCTGCCGGCCGAGCGGCGCAGCGCCTGAGGTTGGCTGGCGTCCCCCTCGGCTTCGTCATCCACGGGCGAAGCGGACGCGGAGACCCGAGGATCCATGCCGGGACGTTTGCCGAAGAGTACTACGGAGCAGAATTTGGACCTTTGCGGCGCGTTGAAGTCGCGGCATGGATTGTAGGGTCTGCGCCGCGTCGCTTCGCTCCTTGCTTCGCCCTAGAATGACGAAACCATTTAGCCCTTCGGCTTCAGCCCATCGAGGAACAACTGCTCGAGAAATCTTGCCGCATCCTCGAAGCGGCCGTCGCCGCCACGGTTCGGTCCGAGCACGGCGCGGACCTGGACGTCGAAATCGGCATAATGCTGCGTCGTCGCCCAGATCGAGAAGATCAGGTGCCACGGGTCGGTCTTGGCGATCTTGCC
>NZ_RZPI01000117.1:0-10721 GCF_003998715.1 Mesorhizobium sp. M7A.F.Ca.CA.002.15.2.1 | reverse complement strand
GCAGGCGAGAGTGTGGGGAAGGCGCGGCGGCGCGATCCACTCGGCCAGCGACTGGCCGCCCGTCTGGTCGTCGGCGGCGGTGTCGATGATGACCCGCAACTCGTCGCGCAGTTCCTTGAGGACGGACAGGAAGCGATCGGCCGGCAGGTTCTGCGGCGCATGCTCCAGCATGGCGATCGAATTGACCAGGGTGCCGCCCATGCCATCGTGCAGATTGTGGGAAAGGGAGACGCGCTCGGCCAGCCTGGTGTTGGCCAGGGTGACCTCATGCTGCTGATGCAGCGTGAGGGCGAGTTCTTCCCTGGCGGTTTCGATCTTGGCCGTGAGCTCATCGTTGAACCCCTCGATGCGGCGCATGTTGGCGACGAAGTTCCAGGCCAGCACCAGCGCCATGCCGACCATCTGAAAGTGGGATGTCAGCGTGACGTAGTAGACATTGCCAAGAAGGATGCCGAGATAGGTCATCAGGTCATGCAGGATGGCCACGATGGTGAGCGCGTTGACGATGTGAAGGACGATGTGGTCCAGCCGATTGCTGCGCCAGGTCAGGCCGATCGACAGGAAACAGGCGCCGATGTAAAGCAGCGACCAGAACAAGGCCAGCAGGTTGAGCATCGGGCCGAGTTGGGAATGCGGTGTGGCAAACAGGGCCGCGGCGCCGATCGCCAGCGCGGCCCACAGCACGGCTTCCCCCCTGGGAAAGCGGCGCTCGGCAAAGCGGATGACAAACAGCACGAAGGCGGCGGCCATGACCATGAAGGAGAGCATGATAAAACGCTGCCAGGTGTCGGTCGCCGCGAACGGCCAGGGGCTCGTCACCACGAAATTGAGCGAATAGCAAAACCACGCAATCGTCATCAGGGCGAACCAGCCATAGGCCTTCAAGCTTCGGCGCAGCAGCCAGACGACGAAGAAGAAGGTGCCAAGCGCCGCGGTGACGCCGAGATAGAAGACCGGCAGTTCGCGGCGAATCCAGAATTGCTGGACAAAATGGGCACGCGTCGCCGAAGGCGGGCCGATCAGGACCGGACCAAGGCCTGGCTGGTACGGCGCTAGGCCCGAGACCCTGATCAGCAGCGTGTTGGTGCCGGCATGCAGGACCGGGGAAGCGAGCTGCCAGTAGCGGGGCACGTTCCATGAGCGCGTCAACGGCTCGACGAGGAATTCGTCGCGGCCGAGTTCCGCGGCGTTGACAGAGATCGATCCGGCCAGTGTCCAGTAGTTCAGCGCGAGGCCTAGCGGCTCGGCCGCGTCGGGCCTGTCGAAGGTGAGGCGATACCAGACCACGCCGTCGAAACCGGGCCAGCGCGTCGCCCAGTCATCGGGCAAGGTCACGCTGGTCCAGCCGGCGGCCGGCGGCGCGGCGGCGTCCCAGCCGGATCGAACGGCCTCGATCGTCTTGAACGGCACGGCCCCGTCGGCGCCGAGGGCGATGCCGCCCGGCGCGAGGAGCAGGAATATCAGGGCAAGAAGCCTTGCGACCGCGCCTCGAAAATCGCTTCCGTCCGGGATTTGACCGACAGCTTCTTGTAGATGTTGCGAATGTGGCATTCGACCGTGAACCTGGAAAGGGAAAGGACCCCCGAAATCTCTCGATTGGTAAGCCCCTTGGCAACGAGGTTGAGGATCTCGACCTCGCGCGGCGTCAAGGGAGGCGGCGGCGCAAGCGCGGGCTTGCCGCGCCCCGGCCTGTCGGTGGAGGAACGGGCGCGCCCGGATGACGCCGGCGCCGACACCAGTTCCAGGATGCGCCGGGCGATGAAGGGATCGATCGGCGCGCCGCCGCGAATGGTGCTGCGGATCGAAAGTGACAGCTCGACGTCGTCGCGCTCCTTCAAGAGATAGCCGGTCGCTCCGGCACGCAGGGCTTCGAGGATGGTGTTTTCGTTGCTCCAGGCCGAGATGACGAGAATCGGCAGCGCCGCGTCGTGCTCGTGCAGGGAGCGGATGAGGTCGATGCCGTTGCCATCGGGCAGGCCGACATCGACCAGCGTCATGGCGAAGGGTTGGTCGACGAGCAGGGCCTTGGCCTGCGCGATCGACCCGGCGAAAAACAGCTCCTCCTGAGCGTAGCCAAGGCCCCTCAGGATCGAGCGCAACCGCACCTGCATCATCGGCTCGTCCTCGACGACAAGCAGCGGGCTCGGCAGCAGTGCTTCCGATGGCAGGTCGATGGCGGGATGTTCCTTGGACGACATGAACCTCGACGCGAATGGCGGCTTTCACCTGTAGCAGCCGGGCGGAAAATACCCAACCGATCGTACCCAGTCTGCCATGGATCGGTTGCCGCCGACATAGCTGGGATCAGGTAGAGCGAGCCGGGTATGGCCGTTTGTAACAGCGCCCGTGCGGGAGGCGCTTTTCGTGACATCCAACGGTTGCCTCCAAGCCCGATCCTGCTGCAATCGGAGGAGAGACAATGCGTCAACATCTGCTGAACGGTTGGCTCGTGGCAGCCCTGGTCGCGACGACCTGCCTGCTCGGCGTGACCGCTTACGCGGAGGTGAAGGAAGACATCTCGCGCGTCGCCTGCACGCATGGAGGACAGGCTCCCGGCGAGCGGGGCGCACGGTGTGATACCTGTGCCGCCGCGCGATGCGATGTGCGCGCATCAGGAGCCTGAGCGGCAGCCGTCAGGGGACCGCATGAGCGGCAATCCGCCAGCCAAAACGGCGCTTGCATCCGGGCACGATCCGCGCAGCCGAGATAGAATTTCCGATCAGACAAGCCGGATGTTGCGTGCGGGGCTGAATCCCTTGCCGCGCAAGGGTTTCAGACGCGGGCGCCGTCGAATTTTTCGCGCGCCGCCTTGACGCGCATGGTGTTGGCGCGCGCCCATTCGCTCAGTGCGCTGACGGGGATCAGCAGCTCGTGGCCGAGCTCGGTCAGCTCATAATCGACGCGCGGCGGAATGGTTGGAAACACGGTGCGGGTGACGAAGCCGTCACGCTCCAGCCCGCGCAAGGTGGTGGTCAGCATCTTCTGCGAGATGCCGCCGACGGCTGCGCGCAATTCGTTGAAACGCAGCGGTCCGTCGCCCAGCTTGCCGACGACCAGAACGGTCCATTTGTCGCCGACGCGCTGCAGGATTTCCGAGATGGCGCGGCAGTCTTCGGAGCGGTGTGGGTGCCTCGGTAACAAAAAAGTGCCTTCTTGTGCATCGCGTTTGCAGTATCTCATATAGCGCAGGTATCCAAATGATACCAGTACTTCGTGCAAGGAGAGCCCTTATGTCCAAACCCAAAATTGCCATCGTCGTCGGATCGACGCGCGCCGCTCGTTTCGCCGATGTGCCAACCCAATGGATCGCCAAGATCGCCAAGTCGCATGCCGACATCGATGTCGAGATCGTCGACCTTCGCGACTTCCCGCTGCCGTTCTTCGACGAAGTCGCATCCTCCGCATGGGCGCCGTCGCAGAACGAAGTGGCACAGCGCTGGCAGAAGAAGGTCGCCGAATTCGACGGCTTCATCTTCACCGCCGCCGAATACAATCATGGCCCGACGGCGGTGCTGAAGAATGCCATCGACTACGCCGCCAACGAATGGAACAAGAAGCCGGCCGGCTTCGTCGGCTATGGCAGCGTCGGTGGCGCTCGCGCCGTCGAACAGCTCCGCCTTCATGCCGTCGAATTGCAGATGGCGCCGGTCAAGTCGGCCGTCCATATCGCCTGGGGCGATTTCCTCGCCGTCCGCCAGGGCGAGAAGAAGCTGGAAGACCTCGAGCATCTGAACCAGGCCGCCACGGCGCTGGTCAACGACGTTGCCTGGTGGGCCAAGGTGCTCAAGGCAGCGCGTCAGGCCGACGCCGTCGCCGAGGAAGTCAAGGCGGCCTGACGGCCGGTTCGAATTATCCTCCCAAGGATCCGGGGCGGCGCTTGCGCCGCCCTTTTTCAATTATAGCGGCTCAAACCGAAAGCTGGCGCCGGATCGGACGACGCGGCCGATACCGGGCGAATCCAGATGCGCGCCGGCGACGAAACATGATCGTCGGCAGCAAGCGCCAGCAACCGCAACCGGCTTTCGCGCGCCTGGTCCTGATCGGCATCGAATTCCCACGTCACCTCAGGTCGATCGAACTGAAGCGATGGGACGTGAACGGTGTCGCCCCAAATCAGAATGCGTTCGCCACCGCTCGAAACACGAAAGCAGCTGTGTCCCGCTTCATGGCCATGGGCTTCGACAATGTCGACATGTGTCCCGATACGGTCTCCGGCCTCGAAGGGTTCCGCCATGCTGTGAAATCGTTCGAGCCGCGCTTCGGCGCGAAAAAAGCCGAGTTCTTCCCCGGGAACGAGCAAACGCGCCAGGCGCGGGAAAGCGTCGCGGCCGTCGGCAAGCACAAGACCATGGATGTGGTCGAGATGGGTGTGGGTGAAACAGACGGCACGGACTCGTCCGGCATCGATGCCAGCTTCGTCCAGCGCCTCGGGAAGTCGGCCCATGGTGGGATGCCAGGCGTTCGAGGCACCGGTATCGATCAGGATGATTCCGTCTCCATCGTCAATCGCGAAGGCATTGACGGACAGTCTGAGTTGACCACCAACCAATGCGACTTGTTGCGGCAATTCATCGCCAAATGGCTTGTCGCCGGGTTGCCGAAGCCGTCCGATCGGCATGTCGACATAGCCATCGCGCAAGGAGGTGATGCGCAAGTCACCAAGATCGTAGGTCTGATAAAGGTCGCCCGAAGCCATGCGGTGCATTTTTTCCGATCCGTCTGCAGACAACCGGCAACATGCGACGGGCCAGCTGCGTCGGCAACCCGCCCGCTCAATTCGATCTGTGCCATGGGTGCGTGCGTCGCCTGCCGTGGCCGGATGATGCAGTCGGCGAGGCGGTCCGTTTCGTTCAACTCGCCGGCATGGTGCTGATACCCTGATGTCACGATAGCCTCGGCCCAATCGGGGTTGGACTGCTACATCGACCGGGCTGCCATCTGGTCGCGACCCTTGCCCTGATATATCCGGCTGCGATCCGTCACATGAGTGAAGCCGTGAAGACATCCAGCCTGACCGGCGCCGTTTCCCCGATGATCCCGGTGCTCGTATGCGCGCTTGCGATCTTCCTGCTGTCCGGGATGGATGCGGCGATGAAGATCCTGGTCATCGCGGTCGGGGTCTACAACACCTTGCTGTGGCGCAGCATGGTCGCGGCCGTGGTCGCGGGCGCAGCCTGGTTGGCGGGACCACGCTTAAAGCCGACCATTCCGGTGCTGAGGCTGCATGCGCTGCGTGCCGCAATTGTCGGCGTCGTGCTGATATCCTTCTTCTGGGGCTTGGCCAGGCTGCCGCTCGCGGAGGCGATCGGGCTCAGCTTCGTGGCGCCCTTGTTTGCGCTGTTTCTCGCCGCGCTGCTGCTGGGCGAACGGATCCGACGCCAGGCTGTCTGGGCATCGTTGGCCGGCATCGCCGGCGTCGCCATCATCATGGCCGGCCAGTTCGGGCAGGCAGACTATTCGCAGGACGCCATGCTCGGCACGGCAGCGGTGCTCGTATCAACCGTGTTCTACGGATACAATCTGATCCTCGCCCGGCAACAGGCGCAGTTGGCCAAGCCGATCGAGATCATGCTGTTCCAGAACCTTTGCGTTGCCATCCTGCTCGGCCTCGCGGCACCCTGGCTTGCCGTCGCCCTGCCGAGCGATCTTTGGCTTCCTTTGGCCGGGGTGACGGTGCTGTCGCTCGCCGGGCAATTCCTGATGAGCTGGTCCTACGCCCGCGCCGAAGCGCAATATCTGATCCCGACGGAATACTCGGCCTTCATCTGGGCGGTCGCGCTTGGCTGGTTCTTCTTCGGCGAGGAGGCGACCTGGACCACGCTGACGGGAGCGTGCCTGATCGTCGCCGGCTGCCTGATCGCCGCGCGGGCCAATCCCAGGCTTGCCGAGCCCATCGAAGTGGCGGTTTGAACGTCGACGTTCAACGCCCCGCAGGATCGCGAAATACCCCAGTCTCCACCTCGTGCATGAAGTGAGCGATGAGAGCCGCGCATTGGCGATGATGCGTTTCGAGAAGCATGTGCCCGCTCTCAAAGACATGGATTTCGACGGCGTCGAGATCGCGGCTGTAGGCCATGATCTCGTCCAGCGCGAAGAAGGCGTCGTGGCGCCCCCACAGCACCAGGCATGCTGGCTGTTGGTCGCGGAGATAGGCCTGGATGGCCGGGAAGCGCGCGATGTGCGAGCCATAATCGGTGAAGAGTTCGAACTGAATGTCGGTGTTGCCGGGCCTCGCCAGGCGCTCCGTATCGAGATACCAACCCTCGGGCGGAAACAACACTTTCAGACGCTCGGGGAGACCGCCGATATATTGGTTTCGGGTCCCCTCGAAATTCATCCAGTCCGGCAGTCTGGCGCGGTTTTCTTCAGTCGGTTCGGCGAAGAACGCCTTCGGCGCGTCCCATTCCGGTCCCAGCCCCTCGTCATGAGCGTTGCTGTCCTGGGCGATCAGGCCGAGGATGCGATCCGGCCGCCGTGTGGCGAGATGATAGCCGACGGGCGTGCCGAAGTCAGTGATGTGGAGGAAGAATCGCTGGAGGCCGAGGGCCTCGATGAAGGCTTCGATCGTGCTGGCCAGGTTGTCGAACGTGTAGTCATAGGCATCGATGGAAGGGGCGGACGAAAAGCCGAAACCGGGCAGATCCGGCGCCACCACATAGGCTGTCTCCGCCAGCGGTTCGATGACATTGCGATAGACGTGCGACGAAGTCGGATATCCGTGCAGCAGCAGGATTGCCGGTCTGCCGGGATCGCCGGCATGACGGTAGAAGATGTCGAGGCCGTCGACATTGATGGTTTCGTGGCGGGTCTTGTAACGATTGCTGCACATCCTCTCCCTCCCAGGGGTTCCGCGCCGATCTGGCGACGCGCTGGCTTTGACACCACGTATCCGTATGATAGTGGTTACATGTAACCGTATAATCCGGTTAATGAGGTTATGTTCCATGGGCGATGAATACACCGAATGGGTACCGGATCACTTCATAGGCGGGCATCCCGCTTTGGACCTGTCGAACGCCGTGTTCGACCGGCGGGCGCCGGCAACAGACAATGAACTCTTCAAGTCCGTCCGGGATGTTGCGAACTGGTTCAGCGCCTCAGGGCTTGCCGACGATCGTCAGGCGCAGGCCGTTGCCGAGATAGCGGATGGGCGGTTCGTGGAAGGGGTCCGCGAAATGCGGGAGGCGTCATTTCAGGTTTTCGATCCAATCGCCGCGGGCAAACCGTCTGCGGTCGAACCGCTCGGCGTGTTGTTCTCGCGCACGGCAAGCTCGCTTGCCGCCGGGTCTATCGAGCTGGATGGCACCAGGCCGGAGCTTGCCCTTGGCCGGTGGCGCGATCCGGACGCCGTCACCGCGTTGCTGGCCATGCTGTCCATCGAAGCGTTCTTCACCCTGCCGCGCGACAGGCTGCATTCCTGCCCTCGCTGTGGCTGGCTTTTCCTCGATACGTCGCGAGGCGGCAAGCGGCGCTGGTGCAGCATGCGCACCTGCGGCAACCGCGAGAAGGTGTCGCGCCACCGAGATCATACCGACGTCTAGACTGGGTTAGCGCACCACGTCGCCTTTGCTGCGGGCGGGCCGGATGCCGGCGCGTCACTCCGGAAGACCGGCCTTGCGAAAACCATCGACGAAATGCTCGAGCGTAGCGGCGTCGCGGAATGGCTCGGTCGTCGCCCAGTGATGGGTTGTGAAATGCGGGTTGCCGACGAGGAACAGTTCAGCCTCTGCGCGCGCCTCGTCGAGCCGGCCGAGTTGGGCCATGCTTGCCGCCAGGAAACGGCGTGAGCTTGTGCGATAGGTCTCGTCACGGCGCAACGTCTCGATAGCGGCTTGGTAGTCGCGCGCCGCATATTGCGCCTGGCCGAGCGTCAGATAGTACCAGCTCGCCGGAAACGGGTTCAGCCGGAACGCCTTGCCGATGTGCTCGAGGCCCTCTTCGACCCGTCCGGCCAGGACCGCGATGTCGGACAATGCCGCCCAGGTGTCGGCCTCGTTCGGGTCGAGCTCGATCGCTTTGGCGAATTCCGCATCCGCTTCAGTGAAGCTGCGCTCATAGGCAAGCAGATAAGCCAGGATCCAGCGACAGCCGGCATCGTTGGGATCGATCGCCACCGCCTTGCGCGCCAGCTCCAGGGCAACGCTGCGGGCAGCCTCGGTTGGTCCGCCCCAATGCACCTGTCCCATCCAGTGGTTCATGGCAAGCCAACGATAGGGCTCGGCATAATCAGGATCGAGCGACACCGCGCGCGTCAGCATCAGATGCGCTTCCTGCGCCATCTGCGGCGAGTCGTCGATCAGCTTTCGCGCCCGCACGCAGAGGTCGTAGGCCTCCAGATTTCGCGGCCGATTGCGCGGCGGCGGCGCGCGCAGCCGGCCAAGCAGCGCTTCCACGATCTTGGCCGTCACCTCGTCTTGAACGGCAAAGATATCCTCCAGGCCGCGATCGAAGCGTTCCGCCCACAGATGATCGCCACTCATCGCGTCGACCAGCTGTGCGTTGATGCGCACGCGCCCCGCGGCGCGTCTTGCACTGCCTTCCAACAGGTAGCGCACGCCAAGATCCCCGGCGATCTCGCGCACGTCCATCGCTTTTCCCTTGTAGGCAAAGGTCGAGTTGCGGGCGATGACGAACAGGCCGGAGATTCTGGACAGGTCGGTGATCAGGTCTTCCGTCAACCCATCCACGAAGGGATCCTGCTCGGGATCGTTGCTGAAATTGACGAAGGGCAGCACGGCTATCGACGGTTTGTCGGGCAGCGGCAAGGGTTTTCGCCTGGCCTCGCCCAGCTGTTCGACGGCCCCAGTGAAACGGTAGCCGACGCGCGGAACGGTGGATATCCATTCGCCGTTGTCGCCGACGGGGCCAAGCAGCTTGCGCAGCTGCGCGATCTGGACGGTGAGATTGCCTTCCTCGACGGCCGTGCCCGGCCACGCGGCGTCCATCAGTTCGGCTTTTCCGAGGATTTCGCCGGGCCGCCCGACGAGTGCCGCAAGCAGGCTCAGCCCGCGATAGCCGACGGCAACGGGGACATCGTTCCGAAGCAGCGTTCCCGCATGCGGATCAAGCACGAACGGACCAAAGGCAAAACGCGATCCCTGCATAGGCGCATCTATAGGGCCGCTCTAGCTCGTTTGGAAGTTTTGGGAACTATTTGGGAGGGCTTAATTACGGCGCCGTCCGTATCGCGCAGAATTCAACCTCATCGAGAGCCCTAGGCCCTCAAACCATATGGAGGTTGCCATGACCAATACCCTCACTTGTGCAGCGCGGCCGGGAACGCCCGTGCGGCCGGCATCGCGCCGGCTCCTAAAGACCCTGCGAAGCATCATCGCGAGCTGGCACGATCGGACCTGGCGCGAGCGGATACGCTTTCGCTGGCAGCTCAGGCAAATGTCGAAGGACAATCCGCATCTGATCGACGATATCGGCCTGACGATACAGCAGGTCGAGGGAGAGATCGCCAAGTCCTTCTGGGAACGATAGAGCGAAATGCCGCAAATCGCGTCGACCGTCAGCGCACCGCCTCGCGAGGGGCGCCGGCCAGGCGGGTGGCGATCAGCTTGTCGATGCGGCGGCCGTCGAGATCGACCACCTCGAAGCGCCAGCCCTGCGCGTCGACGCATTCGCCAGTCGCCGGCAGATGGTGCATATGCGACAGCACATAGCCGGCGACGGTTTCGTAATCGCGGTTTTCCGGCAGGTCGATGCCGAGAATGTCGGCCATCTCGTCGGCCTGCATGTAGCCGGCGAGCAGCCACGAGCCGTCCTCGCGCTTGACCGCGTTTTCCTCGTCGCCGGCGTCGGTGTCGGCGCGGAACACGCCGGTGATGGCTTCCAGAATGTCGGCCGGGGTGACGATGCCTTCGAAATGGCCGTATTCGTCATGCACCAGCGCCATCGGCACGTCGGATTCCTTTAGCTTCTGCAGCACATCGAGCGCGTCGGCCTGGTCGTAGACGATGGGGGCTGCGCGCACATGCCTGCGCGGATCGAGCACGCGGCCGGCAAGCAGTGCGGCCAGCACATCACGCGTCTGGACGACGCCGACCATGACGTCGACGCCGCCGTCGCCTGCCGGCAGGCGCGAATGCTGGGTTTCCATGAGCAGCTTGCGGATGGCCGCCTCGTCGGATTGCAGATTGATCCAGTCGACTTCGGTGCGCGGCGTCATCACCGCGCGCACGGCGCGGTCGCCAAGCCGCATGACGCCGGCGATCATGCGCCGCTCGTCGGATTCGATGGTGCCGTGATGCTCGGCCTCGGCGACCAGCATCTTGATCTCCTCGTCGGTGACCTTTTCCTCGCTTTCGCCGCGCTGACCGAGCAGCCACAATATGGTGCGGCCGGAGAAGTCGAGCAGGAAGACCAGCGGCGCCGACACCGTGGCGAGGATGGTCATCGCCGGAGCGACCCTGGCGGCGACCCGCTCGGGATCACGCAACGCGATCTGCTTGGGCACCAGCTCGCCGACGATCAGCGAGAAATAGGTGATGATAGCAACGACGATGCCGACGCCTAGCGGGTCGGCGACAGTCTCGCGGATGCCGGTCGAAGCCAGGAACTGCGCCAGCCGTTCGCCGAGCGTGGCGCCGGAAAAGGCGCCGGAGAGGACGCCGACCAAGGTGATGCCGATCTGCACCGAGGACAGGAACTTGCCGGGATTTGAGCCAAGATCAAGGGCGCGGCCGGCGCCATTGGTGCCGCGGTCGATCATCGCT
>NZ_RZPI01001179.1:0-708 GCF_003998715.1 Mesorhizobium sp. M7A.F.Ca.CA.002.15.2.1 | reverse complement strand
GATCGAGCCGACCTCGCAGGCTTTCGCGGCCGCCGCCGCCACACTGGTGATCCTGGTTCTGTCGGCATCGGCGCTGTGGATCGATTTGCGCTTCCGTCGCCAGAAGCTCGAGGTCGACCGCATGCACGGCCTGGCCAATGCCGCCGTGGAGGGGCTGATCGTCTGCGACGGCAACCGCATCATCAGTGCCAATGACAGCATTGCGGCACTGACGGGCAAAGCAACAGCGACCCTGAACGGAATGCAGCTTGGCGATCTCTTCGGATCCGATATCTCGGGCTTCGGCGAACAGCCGCAGGAGGCCGAATTGAGCGGTCGCGATGGCACGAGCATTCCTGTCGAGCTGATCGCCAGGAGCATCGACTACTGTGGCAAACCGCACAACGTGGTCGCGGTCCGCGACATTCGCGAGCGCAAGAAGGCGGAACAGGAGATCCTGCGGCTTGCCCATTTCGATCCATTGACCGGACTGGCCAATCGCCGCAGCTTTTCCGGCCGGCTGGAGACGGAAATCGCTGCGATGGTCCGGACCAGGAAAGGCGGCCAGCTTGCGCTTCTGCTGCTTGATCTCGACCGGTTCAAGGAGGTCAACGACCTGTATGGGCACGGCGCAGGCGACGCCATGCTGCAGAAGGTTGCGCAGTGCGCGACCGGTATCCTTCGTCCAGGGCAGATGGTGGCGCGGCTGGGCGGCGATGAGTTCGCCAT
>NZ_RZPI01001178.1:0-709 GCF_003998715.1 Mesorhizobium sp. M7A.F.Ca.CA.002.15.2.1 | reverse complement strand
TGCCATTTCACGTTTGTTGTAGGAACGGAAAATAGCCCCCGCCTCGACTGACCGGCACGCTAGGGCACATAATTTAAGCCATATCTAATATAGGTTACGCCGTTGCCTGGCACTGTCAAGCCGCGAGCGGCAGGGCTGGCGGCAGGCGCTGCTTGGGATCGCGGTTGAGAGCGCGAGGCTGGGGAGCGAGCCTGATCTCCCCCTCGAGGGGGAGATGTCGCCGAAGGCGACAGAGGGGGCCGCCGCGCGTGGGGCGCTGACCTCTTCTTCGTTCCCGCAGGGGCCCGGCGCTTGATGTGGGGCGACCCCCTCTGGCCTGCCGGCCATCCCCCCTCAAGGAGGGAGATTCGCGGCGTCACCGATTTCGCCAATCACGAGCGCCCCAAAAGGAAAAGGCCGGCCAAACGGCCAGCCCCTTTCCACATGCGCAATCTCCGGTCTCAATATACTTCGCCGGCTAACTAACGCTCCTGCTTCAGCCTTCTGCACAGCTCATCAAGCTGCTCCAGCGACCGGTATGAAACCCGCAAAGTGCCGCCCTTGCCCTTGTGATCCACTGACACAATCATGCCGATCGTATCGGTCAACAGCTTTTCCAGCGCCAGCGTATCGGCGTCCTTTTGCTCCGGACTTGGCGCCGGCTTGGCTTCCTTGGTGCTGCTGGTGCCGGCCGGTATCTGGGCCAGCGCTTCGGCCTGGCGCACCGAAA
>NZ_RZPI01001177.1:0-710 GCF_003998715.1 Mesorhizobium sp. M7A.F.Ca.CA.002.15.2.1 | reverse complement strand
ACATGAAAGACGGTTCGGCATTCCTGAACGACAATGCACAGCGCATCGTTGACGGCATGATCGGCGACGCCGAACGCCTGCGTATCGTCGTTTCCAGGGGACCATTGGGCGAGCGCCTGATCGATGCCGGCGACAAGACCGTCGGCAGCGTCGAGGCCGGGATGCGCATGGCTGAGGCTGCGATGGGCGGTCTCGGCAGCGTTTCGGTGTTCATGGATCGCGCGTCACAGCAATGGCCGTTCACCGTCGAAGCGCGATCTTCGCAGCCGGTGCTGGCCTGCCTGGGCAGCCAGTATGCGGGCTGGAACCTGTCTGGCCAGGACTATTTTGCGATGGGATCTGGGCCTGCGCGGGCCCTCGCCCGGGTCGAACCGCTGTTCGAAACACTTTCCTATCACGACATCGCATCTTCCGCGGTGCTTATCCTTGAGACGGCCGAACCGCCTCCCCGCGCGACCGTTGAGAAAGTGAGCAAGGCAACTGGACTGGCGACGGAAAAGCTCACCTTCCTCTATGCGCCGACACAAAGCCTTGCCGGCGGCGTGCAGATCGTGGCGCGCGCGCTCGAGGTTGCCCTGCACAAGATCAACGATCTCAAATTCCCGCTGGAAAACGTTGTCGACGGCATCGGAACGGCGCCGATCCCCGCCCCCCATCCGGATTTCCTGACCGCTATGGGCCGAACCAACGATGCCATCATCTATGGCGGC
>NZ_RZPI01001176.1:0-711 GCF_003998715.1 Mesorhizobium sp. M7A.F.Ca.CA.002.15.2.1 | reverse complement strand
GGCATCCAGCGCGCGCGCCCAGGCGAGCAGCTCGTCGCCACGCCGGCGCAGCTCCGCTGCCTGGTCGCTGCCGATGAAGGTCAGCAGCCGCTGAAGCCAGCGCGACGGCACGGCGGGTGCATCGCCGGCACGTGCCGAGCGGGACAGCACCACCTTCCCGGCGCCCATGGCCATCTGGAAATCATGCGCGGCAAGGCCGATACGCCGCTCGGGCGGTTCGAGGTCGATGCCGGTCTTCATCAGCCGCGACATGAAGCGGTCGCTCTCTGGCTTGCGCGGCCATACGCCCTCGTTGAGCCCGCCGATGACCAGCGTGTCGACCGTCTGCAACCGGGCTTCCAGCGCGCCCCAGATGGCGATGTTCCGGTCGGTGCCTTGTGCCGGCTTGACCGTTTCAGGCGCGATCAGCGCCGCCATGATGTCGGGCCACTCGGTCGCCGCGAAGGACAGCGAAGCCGAAGCCGCGACCAGCCCGCGCAGCAGTTCGGCAAGCTTCTCGCCGGCGTCACCGGCATAGAGTTCGCCAAGGCCGCCGTCGGCGATGCGGCCGAGATTTTCGAGTGTCACGACACTGGCCCTGACAAGCGCGGCAAGGTCGGCGTCATCCCGGCCTCGGAAGGCTGCGAGCGGCGCCAGCGCCTGCTTGAGACGTTCGAGCAAATTCCGCGCAGTTTCGATAGAGCGCACGGTCAGCCGGGAAAACCAGAAGGG
>NZ_RZPI01001175.1:0-712 GCF_003998715.1 Mesorhizobium sp. M7A.F.Ca.CA.002.15.2.1 | reverse complement strand
GCGCAAGGGTGGCGCGCCTTCGGGAACATCGACGATGTTCGCCAAGCTCAAGTCGTCGATCCGGCTCGAAGACCTGATTCAGGGCGTGACCGTGCAGGCGGCCAATGACGGCTGCATCGTCATCGCCGAAGGCATGTCGGGATCCGAAGACAATTTTGCCGTGCAGATGACCGAACGCGCCCGCCAGATCGGCCTCAAGACGTCGACTTTCGTCAATTCGACCGGCCTGCCGGCGGATGGCCAGCAGACGACCGTGCGCGAGCTGGCGCAGCTCGCCCTGCACCTGTGGCGCGATTATCCGGATTTCTATCGCTATTATGCCCAAAAGGATTTCACCTGGAACAAGATCTCACAGAGGAACCGCAATCCGCTGCTGGCGATGGACATCGGCGCCGACGGCCTGGCGGTCGGGGCGAGCGAGGCAGCCGGCTTCGGCATCGTCGGTTCGCTCAGCCACAATGGTACCCGCGTGATCGCGGCGATGAGCGGGCTGGCCTCGGACAAGGAGCGCGCCGAGGAAGCGCGAAAGCTGCTCGACTGGGGTGTCCGCTCCTTCGAGAAGACCGAAATTTTCGCCAGGGACGAGGTGGTTGGAGAAGCCCAGGTTTTCGGCGGCGCCAAATCCGGGGTGACGCTGAAGGCAAAGGGACCGATCGACATCTTCCTGCCGATCACCAACCGCGACAAGCTGACGGCCAGGATCGTCTATGAC
>NZ_RZPI01001174.1:0-723 GCF_003998715.1 Mesorhizobium sp. M7A.F.Ca.CA.002.15.2.1 | reverse complement strand
GTGTCGTTGGCGAGGGCGACGGCTTCCTCTTCGGTCTCGAACTTGAACACCGGTGCGACCGGGCCAAAGATCTCTTCCTTCATGAAGCGCATCTTGGGTGTCGCGTTGGCGATGACCGTCGGCTGGAAGAACGAACCGCCGAGCGCATGGCGCTTGCCGCCGGCAACGATCTTGCCGCCCTTTGATGTGGCGTCGGCGATCAGTTCCTCGACCTTCTCGACCGCCTTCTCGTCGATCAGCGGCCCCTGCTGCACGCCGTCCTCGAGGCCGGAGCCGACCTTCAGCGCGTTGCTGGCGGCAGCGAGCTTCTCGACGAACTTGTCATAGACACCTGCCTGGACAAGGAAGCGGTTGGTGCAAACGCAGGTCTGGCCGGAATTGCGGTACTTGGCGGTGATGGCGCCGGCGACGGCACGCTCGAGGTCGGCGTCGTCGAAAACGATGAACGGCGCGTTGCCGCCGAGTTCCATCGACACCTTCTTGACGGTGACCGACGACTTCTGGATGAGAAGCTTGCCGACCTCGGTCGAGCCGGTGAAAGTGATCTTCGACACCAGCGGATTGGCGCAGATCTCGTCGCCGATCTCGCTGGCCGAACCGGTCAGGATGTTGACGACGCCCTTGGGGAAACCGACTTCCTCTGCGAGCGCGCCCCAGGCGAGACCCGAATACGGCGTCTGCGACGCAGGCTTGACCACGGCGGCGCAGCCCGCGGCCCGCGCC
>NZ_RZPI01001173.1:0-726 GCF_003998715.1 Mesorhizobium sp. M7A.F.Ca.CA.002.15.2.1 | reverse complement strand
GTGTTCTCCATAGCAGAAACAGACACGCGGCGTAAAATTTATCAGCCATCGGTCTCGTCGCCCGACCTGGTGGCGATTGCACGAATATGTGAGCAGACCGACGCCTGGAGAGGGCCCGACCCGGCCCCGTCGACTGCCGACGCGGATAGCCACCTCACGTCCAGGCGCCGACTTGTCTCGCCATGCGCAAAAGAGAACTGCTTCCAGATGGGAGGATCATGGTCTAAAAGCGTCTCCTCCCGCCGACTGAAAGGCTGACCATGGCACTGAGAGCCGACGACCTGATCGACCGCCGCCGTTTGCGGCGCAAGCTGACATTCTGGCGCGTCGTCGCCATAGGCATCATAGCCCTTGGGGTGATTGCGCTTTCAACCTGGTTCTATGGCGACGATTTCGGCGGCTCGACGGTCGACCATATTGCCAAGGTCAAGATCGAAGGCACGATCACCGAGGACGAGGAACTGATCAAGCGGCTGGAAACCATCCGTCTTTCATCGAAGGTGAAAGGCGTGATCCTGTCGATCGATTCGCCTGGCGGCACCACCGTTGGCGGTGAATCGATCTATGAAGAAGTGCGCAAGCTGGCCGCCGACAAGCCGGTGGTGGCGGAAGTCGGCACGCTCGCCGCATCGGCGGGCTATATGATCGCCAGTGCCGCAGATCACATCGTTGCCCGCAAGACCTCGATCGTCGGCTCGATCGGCGTGCTGATCCAGTATCCCGACG
>NZ_RZPI01001172.1:0-727 GCF_003998715.1 Mesorhizobium sp. M7A.F.Ca.CA.002.15.2.1 | reverse complement strand
GTCTTTCATGTCCGGTCTCCTTCCCATTGGAGTTGCAATTGGCTGGCTTGTCCCTTGATGAGCCGCTTGGTCGATTGGGCGCTCGGACCGCGCGCGAAGACCGTGCAGACAGGGTCGCCGGCAATCAGACGGGTGCCAGCCGACTGTTGGTCCGCTGTCCATTCAGGCCAGGCAATCGACGGAAAGTGAGTGATTGGCGTCGCGGCGTAGGTCACCATCGACGCCATCGAATCGACGAAGCGCGGCAAGCGGAAGACCTGACCCGTCGCGGCGCGCAGATGCGCTTCGATCAATGGCGCGTCAACATCGTCGAAAATGTCGAGGGTGGCGCCCGGCCTCGGATTGATCTCGATGAACGTGTAGCCATCTGGTCCACGGATCAGATCGGCGCTGCACAATCCAAGCAGGCCGGCGCGCCGCGTCAGACTTGAGAGCCAGCCGCCGATGACCGCCGCCTGTCTGCGATCGAAGCGTCTCAACCGTACGGCGCCGCCGTAGCGATAGGGCGCTGTGGGGGCGGGAGACGTCCATTGGTGGCTGAAACCCACGAGGTGCGCGGTTTGACCATTGCCGACGAACAGGGCCGAGATGCTGCGACCGGCAACGAAGCGCTGGAAGTAGCGGCCGGCGGTCGGGCTTTCTCCGGCTGCTCGTCTGACGTGTCCGCCGCCGGCGCCGCCCGCGGTCTTGACCACCCAGTTCTCCGGGTCAGGCGGCTGGTCCCATC
>NZ_RZPI01001171.1:0-730 GCF_003998715.1 Mesorhizobium sp. M7A.F.Ca.CA.002.15.2.1 | reverse complement strand
CGCCAGGGATATTGCCGGCATGGGGGTCGGCGGGCTGCTGATGGCAATCCCCACACGGCCGCAGCCGCGCGAACCGCTGCCGGCCAAATCTCAGCTGAAGGTCGGCATCGTGCTGCTGGCGGCCGGCCGGTCGAGCCGCATGGGCGGGCCGAACAAGCTGTTGGCGCTGTTCGACGGCAAGCCGCTGGTGCGCCGCACCGCCGAGCGGGCGCTTGGCTCGAAGGCGTCCAGAACTGTCGTCGTCACCGGCCACCAGCGCGAGCGGGTGCGCGCTGCGCTGGCGGGCCTCGACGTGACCTTCGCCGACAATCCTGATTTTACCGACGGCTTGTCCACGTCGCTGAAGGCCGGCATTGCCTATCTGCCGGAGGACTCCGCCGGTGTGATGATCGCGCTCGGCGACATGCCCGATATCACGTCCGACGATCTCGACAGCTTGATCGATGCGTTCCGCAAGGGCGGCGGCAATGCGGTGGTCCGCGCTTCGCATGACGGCAAGCGCGGCAATCCGGTGCTGTTGCCGCGTTCGCTGTTTCCGGCGATCGCCCATCTGGAGGGCGACACCGGTGCACGCCATCTGGTCGAGACCGAAGGGCTCGATGTCATCGATGTCGAGATCGGCGCGGCGGCGTCTGTCGATGTCGACACGCGCGAGGCGCTGGAAGGCGCCGGCGGTGTGCTGCAGGATTGACAAACCCAAGCCGAATTACGCATGCGTTGGGTATGTCTT
>NZ_RZPI01001170.1:0-734 GCF_003998715.1 Mesorhizobium sp. M7A.F.Ca.CA.002.15.2.1 | reverse complement strand
TCCACGTGCTGCGCCAGCGCCACCAGCGTCAGCATCGCCAACCCGGCGAAGTGATTGGCCAGCGCCACCTTCGCCGCCAGCAGCATGAGGAGATCGCCGACCATCACGCCGGCCAGCACGAGTGCCATGAGCTGCGGCCAGAACCGCCGCAGCAGCGAAAAACCTAGGGTGATCGGTCTGATGATATCGGCAAACATGAGGTTCTCTCACGATGCCACCCGCCAAAACCTTTCTAGCAAAGCATGATTGTTTTGCAAGGAATGGGGCTCCCCTTCTCCAACAGAGGGAGAAGGGAGAACCGTCCCCCTCACCTTCTTACCCTCGACTTCAGCCACCGATCAAACGCCACCGCCAGGATCAGGATGAGCCCGATGACGATGCTTTGCGTGTAGGACGAGACGTTGTTGAACTGCAGCCCGTTCTGCAGCACGCCGATCAGCGCCGCGCCCACCACCGTGCCGCCGACCGAGCCGATGCCGCCGAACAGCGAGGTGCCGCCGATGACGACGGCCGAAATGACGGTCAGTTCGTAGCCGATGCCCGCCACCGCTTCCGAGGAGTTCAGCCTGGCCGACAGCACGAAGGCCGCGAGCCCGGCGAAGAAGCCGACAATGACGTAGACCGAGACCAGGATGCGGTCGACGCGCAGGCCCGACAGCCGCGCTGCTTCCGCATTACCGCCGACGGCATAGACGGCGCGGCCATAGCGCGTGTAGCGCAGCACGATGTGGCAC
>NZ_RZPI01000116.1:0-10729 GCF_003998715.1 Mesorhizobium sp. M7A.F.Ca.CA.002.15.2.1 | reverse complement strand
ACAGGTACATGGCGGCCGTCGCGAAACACGGTGACGCGGCTGGCCAGATGCATGACCTCGTCGATGCGGTGCGAGATGTAGACGATGGCGACACCGCTCTCGGCAAGCTGGCGGATGATGCGGAACAGCCGCTGGCATTCGGCCGGCGACAGCGCCGAGGTCGGCTCGTCCATGATCAGGATGCGTGCCGACATCGACAGCGCCTTGGCGATCTCGACCAGCTGCTGCTCGCCGACACGCAGGGCACCGACGCGGGCTTGCGGATCGAGCTCGATGCCGAGCCGCTGCAACAAAGCGCCCGCCGCGCGGCTGCTTGCCTTGCGGTCGACAATCAGCCCGGCGATCAGCTTCTCGCGGCCAAGGAAGATGTTGTCGGCGACGCTGAGTTCGGGCACCAGGTTGAGCTCCTGATGAATGATGGCAATGCCGGCATCCTCGGCGTCGCGTACGCCAGCGAAATTGACAGGGTGGCCATCGACGCTGACCGTGCCTTCATAGCCGGTGTAGACGCCGGAGAGGATCTTCACCAGCGTCGACTTGCCGGCGCCGTTCTCGCCCATCAAGGCATGAACCTCGCCGCGCCGCAGCTCGAAGCCGACATCGACCAGGGCGGCGATGCCGCCGAAGCTCTTGGAAATATGCTCGGCGCTCAGAACGGTGTCCGACCGATCGGCAGCGCCGTGCTGCGGGGAAAGGGAACTGCTCTCTCGCATGACAATGGCGGCCTCCCTTCCGTCGTCGTCAACTTCCCGCAAACGCTAATCTAAACGTTTCGATCATGTCAAGCTGATATGAGGTACCGCATGTTTACTGCATTTCGATTCTTGCTAAAAAGGACAGGATTCCGTACGTATTGGCCGGCAAGGGTGGCGAAACGTTTCGAAAATGACAGCATCAGGGCAAAAAAAACACCGGAAATCCACCGCGCCCACCATGCTTCATGTGGCTGAAGCGGCGCGTGTTTCTGTCGCCACCGTTTCGGCGCTGATCAATGGCACGGCGACGGTCAGTCCGGAGCTTAGCCAGCGCATCGAACAGGCGATCCGCGATATCGGCTACAAGCGCAACGCGATCGCCCGCAGCCTGAAGATGGGCACGACCCGCACGATCGGACTGACCGTGCCGCACATCACCAACCCATTCTTCACCGATGTCGTCTCGGTCATCCAGCAGGCCTTCGACCGGGCCGGCTATGCCGTCATGCTGTGCTGCACGGACGAGGATTTGAACACCCAGGACGATCAGATCAAGCTGCTGCTCGACCGCATGGTCGACGGGCTGATCGTGGCGCGCGTCGGCGACGGCGCGATCCTCAAGCGGATCGTCGACGACGCCAACGTGCCGGTGGTGCTGCTCGATCGTATCTGCAAAGGCGTCGACACCGATGCCGTGGTGCTGGACAACCAGCGCGCGGTGTTCGACGCCATCACCTATCTGATCAATCTCGGCCACCGGCGCATCGGTTACATCACCGGCACGTCGGACATTTCGCCGATGCATGACCGCATGGCGGGATATCGCGAGGCGCTTCACGCCGCCGGCCTGCCGATCGCGGAGGAGCTGATCCGCTTCGGCAATTTCCACGAGATCGACGGCTACAACGCGACCATGCAGATGCTGTCCTCGCACGATCGGCCAAGCGCGATCTTCTCGGCCAACAACCCGATGGTGATCGGCACCATGAAGGCGATCCGCGACATCGGCCTGTCCTGCCCGGAAGACATTTCAGTTGCCTGCTTCGACGACTTTCCATGGTCCGACGTGTTTCAGCCGCAGCTGACCACCGTCGCGCAGCCGGTGCAGGCGATCGGCGAACAGGCGGCCAATCTGCTTCTCGACCGTCTCGCCGGCAACAGGGACGCGCCGCCGCGCAAGCTTTTGCTCAAGGGCCGGCTGATGATCCGCAATTCATGCCGCCCGCTCGGGGCGATTGCGCAGAGCGTGAGCGCATAGTTTTTCGCCCAGCATATATCGTACCAGAACTTGTCAGGCCGCCTGCGACAGCGATTTGTGCGCCTCGGCCAGGATCTCGAACGACCGCACCCGCGCCGCATGATCAAAAATCTGCGCGGTGACCATCAGCTCGTCGGCGCCGGTGCGGCGCACGAAAGCATCGATGCCTTGCCGCACCGTTTCCGGGGAGCCGACGACGGCGCAGGACAATGCCTGGCCCAGCATGGTCTTTGCCATCGGATCGAGATCGCGGTCATAGTTCTCGACAGGTGGCGGCAGCCGTCCGGCCCGGCCGGTGCGCAGATTGACGAAAGCCTGTTGCAGCGAGGTGAACAGCAAACGAGCCTCGGCATCGGTGGGCGCGGCAAAGACGTTGAGGCCAAGCATGACATGCGGCTTGTCGAGGTGCTCGGAGGGTTGGAAGCGCGAGCGGTAGACATCCAGCGCGTGATCCAGATCCGCCGGCGCGAAATGCGAGGCGAAGGCATAGGGCAGGCCGAGCATGGCGGCAAGCTGCGCGCCGTAGAGGCTGGAGCCGAGGATCCAGACCGGCACGCCCTGGCCTTCGCCGGGCACGGCACGGATGCGTTGGCCTTCCTCGGCCGGCTGGAAATAGCCCATCAGCTCGACGACATCCTGCGGGAAATTGTCGACCCCGGCCTCGAGATTGCGGCGCAAGGCGCGGGCGGCACCCATGTCGGTGCCGGGCGCCCGGCCGATGCCGAGATCGATGCGGCCCGGATGCAATGCGGCCAGCGTGCCGAACTGCTCGGCAATCACCAGCGGCGAATGGTTGGGCAGCATGATGCCGCCGGCGCCGACACGAATGGTCTTGGTGCCGCCCGCGACATGGGCAATGACGACGGCTGTGGCGGCACTGGCAATACCCGGCATGTTGTGATGCTCGGCCAGCCAGAAACGCTTGTAGCCCAGGCGCTCGGCATGGCGGGCAAGATCGAGCGAGTTGGCCAGCGACTGCGAGGCATCGCTGCCTTCGACGATCGGCGACAGGTCGAGAACGGAAAGAGCGGTCATGGGTGGGATCCTGTGTCAGGACCGCATGTAGGAAGCATCCGGCGGCGCCGCAAATTCAAAAATATTGATCAGCCTTTGACAGCTTCGGGGTCGGCGATGTCGTCCTCCTCGACGACAACCGCGTGCTGCGCGGCGAGAAAATTGCCGACATGGCTGAGCCCATCGAAATGATCGCAGAACACCTTGATGACGACCAGCAGCGGCACCGCCATCAGGGCGCCGACGAAACCCCACAGCCATGACCAGAAGGCGATGGCGATAAAGATCGCCACGGCGTTGATCTCGAGGCGCCTGCCGACCACCATCGGCGTCACGAACTGGCCTTCGACGATGTCGCACAAGATCACGAAGGCCGGCGCCAGAAGCGCGTAGAAGATGGTATCGAAGCTGATCAACGCCATGACCGTGACAAGCACGATGGTGATCAGTGCTCCGACATAGGGCAGGAAATTGAGCAGGGCGGCAGCAACGCCCCAGACCAGCGGATTGGGCACGCCGAGCGCCCAAAGACCGAGAGCGATGACCGTGCCGAGGCCGGCATTGATGATGGTGACGGTGAGCAGATAGTGCGAGATTTCGCGTTCGACGTCATAGACGACGCGCAGCGCCCGCTTCTTTTCGCTGAGGCTGGCGAAGGACTGGATGATCTTTTCATAAAACATCGTGCCGGAGGCGAGCAGGAACAGCGACAGCACGAAGATAATGGTGAGGCCTGTTCCCGCCGACAGGATGTTGCTGGCGGCCGCCGACAGGATGCCGGACTGCGCCACCGCCACCTTCTGAATACCGGACTCCTGCGAGGTCTCGGTCAGTTGTTCGATCTGATGCGAAATCTGCATGATCTTCTCGAGCGGCTGTCGCAATTGCGCCAACCGTTCGGTGAGCTTCTGGCCGATCGACGAGGTGTTGTTGATAAGATCGATGATCGGGCCACTGAGCAGATAGCCGGCGGTGGCGAACACACAAAGGGACAACAGCACCAGAAGGGTTGCCGAGATCACTTCCGGGATACCGTGCTTGCGCAGCAGCCGGACGATCGGCGTCAGCGTCAGCGCCAGCAGGAAAGCCAGAAGCACTGGCATGAAAAAGGCGCGGGCGAAATAGAGCGCGTAGATGGCCATGAAGAGAAAGATGCCGATCAGCAACGAGCGCATCAGACGCGTGTCGGCGCGAGCCGCGACGCGCGAATCCGGTTCATCGGAAACGTCCTGTCCCCAGGCTGTGGGTTCGGTTTTCATGGTCACCCCTCAAGCCGGCGCCCCTTCGCACGGCAATCGCCTCCATGAAACGCAGAGTTACGGGCGAGGGTTCCATGAGCCGGCTTCGGGATTGAGGCCGCTCGCGCCGGCTCCGGGTCAGGCTGCCGGCGACGTGACGGCTGTGGCGGGCTTGGCTGTTTCCTTGCGCACGATCGGCGCCACCCTGGTGCCGTAGAGTTCGATCGCCTTCATGATCTTGGCGTGCGGCATGGTGCCGATCGCCATCTGCAGCAGGAAGCGGTCATTGCCGAAGATCTTGTGCTGGGCGACGATCTTTTCAGCCACTTGCTCGGGACTGCCGACGAACAGGGCGCCTGTGGGGCCGCGCGACTGGTCGAAATGCGCCCGCGAGGTCGGACCCCAGCCGCGCTCGCGGCCGATGCGATTCATCACTTCCGCCTGCGGGCCGTAGAAATCGTCCGCCGCCTGCTCGGTCGTCTCGGCGATGAAGCCGTGCACGTTGATGCTGGTGGCAAGGCCCGCCGGATCACTGCCGGCGCGCTTGGCGGCTTCGCGGTAGAGATCGAACAGCGGCGCGAAACGCGCCGGCTCGCCGCCAATGATGGCGAGCGCCAGCGGCAGGCCGAGCGCGCCAGCGCGGGCGGCAGACTGCGGCGTGCCGCCAATGGCGATCCAGACCGGTAGCCTGTCCTGGAAGGGCCGGGGATAAACGCCGCGATCGTTGATCGGCGCACGCAGATTGCCCGACCAGGTGACCTTCACGCTGTCGCGGATGGCAAGCAGCAGATCGAGTTTTTCGGCGAACAGCTCGTCATAATCCTCGAGGTTGAAACCGAACAGCGGGAAGGATTCGATGAACGAGCCGCGCCCGGCCATGATCTCGGCGCGGCCGCCCGACAGAAGATCGAGCGTGGCAAATTGCTGGAAAACGCGCACCGGGTCATCGGAAGACAGAACGGTGACCGCGCTGGTCAGCTTGATGCGCTTCGAACGCTCGGCCGCCGCGGCCAGGGCCACGACCGGTGCGGAGGCGGCATAGTCGGGCCGGTGATGCTCGCCGAGGCCGAAGACGTCGAGGCCGACCTGGTCGGCCAGCTCGATCTCCTCGATCAGGTTGCGCAGCCGCTCATGCGGGCCGATGGCACCGGGGCCCGGCTGCGGGCTGACGTCGGCGAATGTGTAGAGACCGAGTTCCATTTGATGTCATCCTGGTGTTGGGTTTTCGGGTTAGACGTAGCGACGCCTCAGCCGCGCCGCCAGTGGGGCGGACGGTGAACAGTGCATGTCGGTTTCGGCTCTATCTCTTCGTCGCCATTCCGGACGGAAAACCGCTTCACACTTTTCCTGGAATTGCTCCAAAGGCGTCTCCCGAGTGCAACAGCCGACAATTTCATGGCTGCCATGCCGTTTTGGCGCTTGAACTCTCGGTTTTCGCGCGTATGTAAGCGTCGCGAATTGACTTCAGGGAAGTGGACTTGGCTATCTACAGGGAAAAAGACGTTTTCGAGCGGCGCAATGCCGCAAACGAGGCAAAGAAGGCGCTCCTCGAGCGCTTCAAGGCAAAGCCGGCGGCGGATGATCCCGCAGTGCTGGCGCGGCAGGCTGAACGCAAGGCTATCCTTGCGGCCCGCGAAATCCGCGAGGCCGAAAAGGCCCGGCTGAAGCAGGAGAAGCTGGCACGCGAAGCGGTCGAGAAGGCCGAGCGCGAGGCAGCAGCCGAAGCGGCACGTATCGCCGCCGAGGAAGCTGCACAGGCCGAGGCCAAGATTCGGGAATCCGAAGAGAACGAGCGCATCGCCCGTCTTCTGGCCGACGAAGCCGAACGCAAGGCCAAGCGTGACGCGCGTTATGCGGCACGCAAGCAGCGTACCGGCAGGACGCCTCCGGGCTTCTCCGCCCGCTAGCTCTCGGCTACGGAGCAATCTGCTTCGAGAACCAGGGTCGCCTCGCAGCGGCCCTGAACGTGTTTGTCCCATGCATGTCGCCCTGGTCCCGGCTCTGGGAGGACGACATGCGCAAACCAAGAGACCTAAGCGTTACCGTCAGGCGGCGAACTTCAGCCCCATGATGCCGCAGACGATGAGCGCGATGCAGGCCAGCCTGATCGCGGTGGCCGGTTCGCCGAGCAGCCAGATGCCGAGCAGTGCCGTACCGACGGTGCCGATGCCGGTCCACACCGCATAGGCGGTGCCGACGGGCAGCGCCTTCAGCGCCAGGCCGAGCAGAGTGAGGCTGACGACCATCGAGGCAACGGTCAGCACGGTCGGCACCAGCTTCGAGAAGCCATCGGTGTATTTGAGGCCGATTGCCCAGCCGATCTCGAACAAGCCAGCGAAAAAGAGAAGAATCCACGACATCGACAACGCTCCATCAGAGCATCGGACCGAAAAGTGACTTCGGCGTCCGACGATCAGTCAAACAATGGCGGGTCGTCCCGTCCGGATTTGGGGAAGCGCGAGGTCGCCCCCGCCACGCCAATATAAGAATTTCGGGCGCTCGATCAACAGCGACCGGCAACAAGTGTCGCCGGCCGTAATCTTATTGCGAAGTGGATCGCCGGACCTACTTGTCCTTGAGCTTCATCGCCTTGACCGGCGGCGCCTTCAGCGCCGGAGCCGGAGCGGGCTTCTTGGCGTCCTTCTTCGGCTTGCGGGCTTCCTTGCCTGCCTTCATCGCACCTTTAGCCATGATTCGTTCCTCCTGATGTGAGAAGCCAAGTGAAACAAGAGAACCGCCCGACCGCAAGGGGTTAGCGACTGTTGCCGCCGACAGCGGATCGCTTTCAACCGGTTTCTAGAGCAATTCACCGTTTCGCGGAAACAGTGAATTGCTCTAACTCTTTGTTTTGACGCAATTCCGGACGGAAAACCGCTTCACACTTTTCCTGGAATTGCTCTAATTTGCTCGTAAACCATGGCGGTCCGTGCCATGGTCATTTTCGCACTGCAGCATCGACCCGAGCTTCGCCGGGTGATCGTCAGGCAGGCCGTCAGGACGACAATGCGAATCCACATCGGCTGCGAGATGAGCTTCGACTTTCCGCAGGAAACGCCGCTCATCGCGATGCTGAATGTGCACTATTCGCGGGCCTCCGATCTCGAGCGGCCGGATTTCCTGATCTCCAATCCGCCGGTGCCGATCGAAAGCTATCGCGACAGTTTCGGCAATTGGTGCAACCGGCTTGTCGCGCCGCCCGGGCGCTTCACCTTCGGCACCGACGCGGTGATCCGCGACCCCGGCACCTTCGAGATGGGCGACCTGATGGCCTGGCAGCACGAGGTGCGCGACCTGCCGGCGGACACATTGCTGTTCCTGCTGCCCAGCCGTTTTTGCGAAAGCGACCTTCTGGCTGACGAGGCGTGGCGGCTGTTCGGCAACACGCCGCTGGGTATTCCGCGCGTGCAGGCGGTCTGCGACTTCGTCCACAGCCACATCGTCTTCAACTACGGCAATGCACGGCCGACGCGCACCGCGGCGGAAGCCTATCGTGAACAGAGCGGCGTGTGCCGCGACTACGCGCATCTCGCCGTCACCTTCTGCCGGGCACTCAACATCCCAACGCGCTATTGCACCGGCTACATCAGCGACATCGGTATGCCGAAGCCATGGGCAAGCATGGATTTCTGCGCCTGGATGGAAGTCTATCTCGGCGGCCGCTGGCATGTCTTCGACCCGCGCAACAATGCACCGCGCATCGGCCGCATCCTGATCGCCTCCGGCCGCGACGCCGCCGACGTGCCGCTGACCCATATTTTCGGCCCGGGAACGCTTGCCGGCTTCAAGGTGTGGACCAGCGAGATCATCGAGTAGTCGCCGTTTTCCATAGACCGGATCTCTCATGGCCGCTGCCGTGGACGACCCGACATTCGCGCGGTGTGATGCCTGTGGAGCTTTAGCGGCCTGGCCGCTAGACTGCGCCTTGAACGGGGGCAAATGCCATGGCCGGGCACGGCGGCTCAAAAAAGGTGATCTACGCGGCGCTCGCCGGCAATCTCGCCATCGCGCTGACCAAGTTCGCCGCCGCCGCCTTTACCGGCAGTTCGGCGATGCTGTCGGAGGGCGTCCATTCGCTGGTCGATACCGGCAATGGCGGCCTGCTGCTCTACGGCATGCACCGCGCCGCTCGCCCTGCCGATCGCACGCATCCGCTCGGCCACGGCCGCGAACTCTACTTCTGGAGCTTCATCGTCGCGCTCCTCGTCTTCGCGCTGGGCGCCGGCGTGTCGTTCTACGAAGGCGTGGTCCATATCATGGCGCCGGAGCCGGTCGCCAACGCCAAGGTAAACTATATTGTTCTGGGCCTTTCCTTCCTGTTCGAAGGCAGTTCGTGGTGGGTCGCCCTGAAGGAGTTTCGCCGGCAGAAGGGCAGGCAAGGCTGGCTGCAGGCCGTGCAGTCGAGCAAGGATCCGAGCGTCTACACCGTGCTGTTCGAGGACAGTGCGGCACTTCTCGGCCTGATCGTCGCTTTCGCCGGCATATTGGCAGCGGAACTGCTGGAGATGCCGGAGCTCGACGGCGCCGCCTCGATCGGCATCGGACTGATCCTTGGCGCGACCGCGATCTTCCTGGCCCGCGAAAGCAAGGGCCTGCTGATCGGCGAGCCGGCGTCGCCCGAGGTGCAGATGAAAGTGCTGGCGATCGCCCAGCAGGATCCGGCGGTGCAGCGGGCGAACGGCGTCCTGACCGTCCATATGGGGCCGACAGAGATCGTCGCCGGGCTCAGCATCGAGTTCGAGGACCATTTGACGGCGCCCGAGATCGAAGCTTGCGTCGAGCGCCTGGAGGCGCAGTTGAAGAAGGAAATGCCGGAGATCACACGGCTGTTCGTCAAGCCGCAGACGTCAGGCACCTGGGAGCAGCGACGCAGGCTGATCGATTCCGCATCCGATCCTGCCCTGGACTAAAACCGTGCCATTGCCTCACGGCCTTGCGCCGCTAGATTGAAGGGGCTTTGGAGGAACGAAGATGAGAATAGACGGCGGCTGTCATTGTGGCGCCATCACCTACGAGGCGGAGGTCGATCCGGAAAAGACCACGATCTGCCACTGCACGGATTGCCAGCAACTGACCGGCACGGCTTTTCGCCTTACGGTTCCGGCGCCGGAAAGCAACTATCGCATCACCAAGGGCACGCCGAAAATCTACATCAAGATCGTGGCGAGCGGCGCCAAGCGCACCCAGGCCTTTTGCGCCGACTGCGGTTCGCATCTTTACGCCACGTCTGTCGGAGATGGTCCGAAGGTCTATGGAATTCGCGTGGGGACCGCGCGGCAGCGCCAGGATTTGATCCCGACACAGCAGAAATGGCACCGCTCGGCGCTGCACTGGCTGCCTGAATTTCAGGGCATGACCACGTTGGAGGAGCAGTAGCGCCGGTCCGGCACCGCGCCTCAATCGTCGCCTTCGACGACCCTCAGCCTGAGCTGCCCGGTTTTCGAATCGGCAACGCGCGCGCCGGTATCGACCTTGGCGGCGGGAGCCCGTGACGCGGCGTCTACGGCGGCATCGCCGTCGGGCTGCGCGCCGAATTCCAGCGCCTCGATCTTCTGGCCGCGCTTGGTGACCTTCGACGTCGAAACCAGTATGTCGTCGATGTCCTTGGCCGACTGGCCGAAATGCACCTGCAGCTTGCGCACCCGCTCATCGACACGCGCAACATCCTCCATCAGCCGGATGACCTCGCCCTGGATCAGGTGCGCCTGTTCGCGCATGCGGGCATCCTTGAGGATCGCCTGGATGACCTGGATCGACAGCATCAGCAGCGACGGCGAGACGATGACGACGCGCGCACGGTGCGCCTTGTGCACGATCGCCTCGAAATTCTCGTGGATCTCGGCGAACACCGATTCCGACGGCACGAACATGAAGGCAGTGTCCTGCGTCTCGCCCTGGATCAGGTATTTTTCCGAGATATCGCGGACATGGATCTCGATGTCGCGGCGGAAGGCCTGCGAAGCTGCCTTCTGCAGATCGGCGCCATCGGCGGCGCGGATGGCGTTCCAGGCTTCCAGCGGAAATTTTGCATCGATGGCCAGCGACGGCGCGCCGTTCGGCATCTTCACCAGGCAGTCGGGCCGGCTGCCGTTCGACAGCGTCGCCTGGAACTCATAGGCACCGTGCGGCAGGCCGTCGGCAACGATCGCCTCCATGCGCGACTGGCCGAACGCGCCGCGCGTCTGCTTGTTCGAGAGGATCGCCTGCAATTGCACGACCTGGCCGGCGAGCGACTGGATGTTGCCTTGCGCGACGTCGATGATCGCCAGCCGTTCCTGCAATTTGGCCAGGCTCTCATGCGTGGATTTGGTCTGCTCGGTCATGGTCTGGCCGAGCCGGCCGGTCATGGCGTCGAGGCGTTGGCCGATCGATTGCGTCAGTTCCGCCTGCCGTGCGCCGAACACTTCCGCAATGGCGCCCATGCGGCCCTGCATTTCGGCCTGGCTTTGCAGAATGCCGGCCATCCGCACTTCCGCATCGCGGGCATGATCGGCGGCTTCCGCGGCCGCCACGGCGCGCGCCTTGGC
>NZ_RZPI01001169.1:0-740 GCF_003998715.1 Mesorhizobium sp. M7A.F.Ca.CA.002.15.2.1 | reverse complement strand
ATGGCGCTTCGCCGCAAGCTCGTGACTGAAGTAAGCATGAACGACGACCGTCCGCTGTGAAAGTGCGCCATGTAGGACGAACTTTCGAGGCCCCATCCCGGAGCGCATTGCACAACGAGATCCCCGCGCCGCTGCAGCGCGAGACCTTGTAGGACCGTCAGGACAACAGCCTATCGCCGCAATGCGTGCACGCTTGCCTTGCCTTCGCCGCCTACCGGCAAAGCCATGTCATCGTCGAGAAGGCGCGTGATGCGGGCAAAGCCGGTGAACGCTTTCCTTGCTTCCTCGGCCGACATCTGGCCCGACAAGGCGGCCGAGCAACAGTTCAGCGCGCACTGATAAACCGGACCGCGCCGTCCCGTTGGCCATTTCCGCAAGAACATCATGGCTTCGGCAACACTATCGATTTCTTCCGCAGGGTGTCCTTGCCCGCGCGAAATCCGCACGGGCGAAAAGAAATGCAATTGATCCATCGTTTCCTCCCGGTCGACCGCAATGCGCTCGATCGAACCCCACCAAACGCACCAACAGCCGGTTGGTTCCAGCCAAAAAATGGAATTTTTTGAGAAATCTGTCAGGCGAAGGCGATCACCTGTGCGGTGGTGAGTGTCGCCTACATCGTCGGAAAGTGGCAGGCGACTTTGCGACCGGGTCGGTATTCCCGCAACTGCGGCCGCTCCGAACGGCAGCGCTCCGCCGCGATCGGGCATCGGGGATGGAAACGGCAGCCGGTTGGAGGG
>NZ_RZPI01001168.1:0-742 GCF_003998715.1 Mesorhizobium sp. M7A.F.Ca.CA.002.15.2.1 | reverse complement strand
TCATCTGGATCAGCGTCGTCTTGCCAGTGCCGGGGGCGCCGTCGCCGATGAAGGTGAACAGGAAGCCGCCGAGCTCGACGAACGGATTGAGTTCGCGCTCGAAATCATAGGCCATCAGCATCTTGGCGAGCTTGACCGACTGGTATTTGGCGATGTGGTTGCCGACGACCTCTTCCGGCTTCTTGAAGGTCATCACCAGCGGTTTTGAGCGCTTGCCCGGCGCGACGTCGAAACCATCGAGAGTGAAATCGTCGGCATCGATGCGGATATGGGCGTTCTCGAACGGGCCGATGCCGTCGAAGCGGCCCTTGCGGGCCAGAAGCCCGTCGATGGCGACGCGGGCGAAGGCGCGTGCCCTTGTCATCAAATCGGCATCATCGGACGATCCCGAGATCGCCTTGTCGAGGCCAGCGAGGATCGACTTCACCGCATCCTGCGGCGTGTCGAACAGGAAGTCCGGCTCGGGGATGTCGTTGGGTGCCTCGCCGTCGCTGTCGATCAGCTGGAACAGGTAGGAGGCGAGGCTGAAGGCGGAGATGTAAGCCGAGGCCGACAGAAGCTTCTTGAAGGTGGCCGCTTCGTCGCCTTCGAGCGGCGCGCGGGTATTCCTGGCCTGCAGGCTTTCGAGGTCGGAGCCTTCGGCAAAGACGTCCGATATGGCCAGCGCGATCGCCGTGCCGCGCCGGGCGCGAAACAGGAGCGTGTGCTGCGGGATGGTCAGCAGCTGGTCGTCGAGATGAAC
>NZ_RZPI01001167.1:0-743 GCF_003998715.1 Mesorhizobium sp. M7A.F.Ca.CA.002.15.2.1 | reverse complement strand
GGTCCACCGCGTTGGCGATGAGCGTCGCCACCAGCGGTTAGAGTGGCCGCTCCTTCTCGCTTGGCATTGCCGACGCCGTCACCGTTCTGGCGCGGACCGGCGCCGAAGCCGATGCGGCGGCGACGCTCCTCGCCAACGCGGTGGACCTGCCCGGCAATCCCGCCATCAAGCGCATTTCCGCACACGAACTGTCGCCCGACAGCGATCTCGGCTCGCGGCTGGTGACGCAAGGCGTCGGCACGCTTGCCCTTGGCGAAGTGGCGCGCGCGCTGGACAATGGCCTTGCCGTCGCCGAAGATTTTCGCCGGCGGGGGCTTATTGCCGGGTCGGCGCTGTTTCTCGGCGGCGAGATCCGCATCAGTGGCTCGGTTGCGCTTGCCGCGCCCAACGAAACTTCGAGGGAGGAAGTTGCCCATGCCTGAGTTTCCGATCCGCAAGATCGCGGTTCTGACCGAAGAGATCTTTCACGAGGGCGGGCCGGTGGCCAAGGTGCCGCGCCGCCGAGCGCCGCGATCAGCCGGTCGGCGAGCAGCAGGCCGAGCGGCTTGAGATCGTCCATGGCGCTCTGCAGCTCCTCGACATAGCGCCCGGCGAACGGGTTCTTTACCAGCGCCATGGCGGCGGCACGGCGGCGCGGCACCTTGGCCACCGGCCCGCCCTCGTGAAAGATCTCTTCGGTCAGAACCGCGATCTTGCGGATCGGAAACTCAGGCATGGGCAACTTCCTCCCTCGAAGTTTCGTT
>NZ_RZPI01001166.1:0-747 GCF_003998715.1 Mesorhizobium sp. M7A.F.Ca.CA.002.15.2.1 | reverse complement strand
GATGCGGGCCACGCCCTCGCCGTCCGGGGCCTCGGCGGACAGGATCTCACCGGACCAGCCGGCATCGCTGCCGAGCGGCCACAGCGCCTGCCAGAGGCGCTGCCGATCCATCGCCACCAGACGGGTCAGCCGGACCGTGCGCAAACCAAGCGGCACCGTCATCAACAGAAAGATCAGCCCGAGATTGCTGGCCACCAGAATGGCCGTGACGATGGGCGACACCTGGACGTTGCTCCCTGTCTTGCCGGGGCACTCTAACGTCGCTGCGGCAAGAAAAGCTTAACGGCGGAGCGGTCTTCGACCGCATGGGACCCACGGCGGCGAACGCCGCCAAATCACATGGCTCCAATCCAGATCGCCATGGAGACGAGAAAGGTGCTCATGCAAACCAGTGAGATGACATCCTGAACCAGATCGGTCATAACTCTCTCCTGTTGTTGATATGTTCGTATTTTGTTCTAATTTTGTTTCAAAGTCAACGGACACAATCCGGCCGTGTCCGAATTTCCGGGCGATCAAATCGGCAGGGTTAAGAAAAGGTTGACGGGCGAACGACGGTTGCCCAGCGCCGACCAGGGCACGACGAGACTGGGGTCAGGCCGAGCCGAGAATGGTGGATTTCGAGAACCGGAGCGGAGCGTACTTTTGGGTACGTGAGCACCGTTCTACCGCGACGGGGTAGAACGGGAAGCGCAGGAAGCCGCCTTTCGCAGGCCGGCCTCCCCCAGTATCGCCGTGCCCTAGAGC
>NZ_RZPI01001165.1:0-750 GCF_003998715.1 Mesorhizobium sp. M7A.F.Ca.CA.002.15.2.1 | reverse complement strand
CTCATGGGCGGGTTGGACAAGCAGGCCGGTGCTGACCGGCCCGGACAGCAGCGTGTCGAGCGGCCCGAGGCGAACCGGTTCAGCGGCGGGCACACTGATGTCGCCGTCCAAGCACAGGATGAGCGTTGTGCCGGCTTCAGTCCGGATTTCCACGGGGGCCGAAATCACCAGGCGTTCGACCGAATGCGTCATCCGGCTACGGCGGGTCATGACATTGAGATCGGTGATCGGTCCGCCGATCAGCGCGGCCGAGGTCTGCACGTCGGCCGGGAAAGAAAACAGGGCGGTCGTCCTGTTTATAGATCTCGGCGGGTAGCCGGCAATCTCGAGGACGATGCCCTCGCCTTCGAGCACGGCAAGGGTGCGATCGATGCCGGCGAATTGCGAGAACGGACCGCTCGATTCGACACGCGCCATCGACACGCGCCAGTCGAAATCGTTTAGCCCGGCACCGGGCGGCGAGACGGCGATTTCCGTCGTCACGCCGCCGCCGTTCTTCCACGGCATCGACCGGTATTCGGCTGCCCGCAGGATGCGCATGCCTAGCCCTCCGCTATGGCTACGGGCGTTCGAAACTCGAAAAGCCGATTCCGCGGCTTTTCGCCTGCCTGCGGCCGGACGTTTCTCACCCGAGAATGCCGGGCAGGTTGAGCTGGTGCTCCTTGGCGCATTCGACGGCGATTTCGTAGCCGGCATCGGCGTGGCGCATGACACCGGTCGCCGGGTCGTTCCACAACACCCGCTCCAGGC
>NZ_RZPI01001164.1:0-757 GCF_003998715.1 Mesorhizobium sp. M7A.F.Ca.CA.002.15.2.1 | reverse complement strand
GACCGACAATGCGTCGTCCGGCAAGAAGGCCTGGGCGGTCGAGGCGGCCAAGGTGACGGCGTCGACCAATGCCGCCTATCCGTCCGATGCGCAGGTGATCGGCGCGGTGCAGCGCGCCATGGGCTCCGGTGTGACGCTGCTGAATGCCTCCGGCGGGTTGCCGGGCGAATTGCACAAGCTTTGGCAGGCGGGCGCGCCCGGCTCGTACCATGGCGAATACGGCTTCTCGACCATGGGCTATGAGATTGCCGGCGGGCTCGGCGCCAAGATGGCGAAGCCCGGCGAGGAGATCGTCGTCATGATCGGCGACGGCTCCTACCTGATGATGAATTCGGAGATCGCCACCTCGGTGATGCTCGGCCTCAAGCTGACCATCGTGCTGCTCGACAACCGCGGTTACGGCTGCATCAACCGGCTGCAGATGGCGACCGGCGGCGCCAACTTCAACAATCTGCTGAAGGACTCGCGCCACGAGGTTCTGCCCGACATCGACTTCGCCGCGCATGCGGCGAGCATGGGGGCGATTGCCGAGAAAGTGCCGTCGATCGCCGGGCTGGAAAACGCGCTGGCACAAGCCAGGAAGAATACGCGCACCACGGTGCTCGTCATCGACACCGGCCCCCTGGTTTCCACCGATGCCGGCGGTCACTGGTGGGATGTGGCGGTGCCGGAAGTGTCAGTGCGGCCGCAGGTCAACGCGGCGCGCAAGGCGTATGATGAAAAGCGGCAGATGCAGACCATCGGCGATTGATATAGG
>NZ_RZPI01001163.1:0-767 GCF_003998715.1 Mesorhizobium sp. M7A.F.Ca.CA.002.15.2.1 | reverse complement strand
GAATATGACGCCGCGCTCGGCGCCAAGCTCGCCGCCGGCTCGGCGGGCGACCTGATCACCTGCCGCCCGTTCGACAAGTCGCTTGAGCTGTTCAAGAAGGGCAACCTTGCCGATCTCTCGGCGCTGCCCGGCATGGAGAACTTTTCGCCGGTGGCCAAGTCCGCCTGGCAGACCGACGACGGCAAGGCGAGCTTCTGCGTGCCGATGGCTTCGGTCATCCACGGCTTCATCTACAACAAGGACGCCTTTGACAAGCTCGGCATCAAGGTGCCGGAGACCCGCGACGAGTTCTTCGCCGCGCTCGACAAGATCAAGGCCGACGGCACCTACATCCCGATGGCGATGGGCACCAAGGATCTCTGGGAAGCCGCGACCATGGGCTACCAGAACATCGGCCCCAACTACTGGAAGGGCGAGGACGGCCGCGCGGCGCTGATCAAGGGCGATCAGAAGCTGACCGACAAGGACTGGGTCGCGCCGTATGAGGAACTGGCCAAGTGGAAGCCTTATCTCGGCGATGGCTTCGAGGCGCAGACCTATCCGGACAGCCAGAACCTGTTCACGCTCGGCCGCGCCGCCATCTACCCGGCCGGCTCGTGGGAGATCGGCCTGTTCAACACCCAGGCGCAGTTCAAGATGGGCGCCTTCCCGCCGCCGGTCGAGAAGGCCGGCGACACCTGCTACATCTCCGACCATACCGATATCGGCATGGGCCTGAATGCGGCTTCGAAGAACGCCGATGCGGCCAAGACCTTCCTGTCCTGGGT
>NZ_RZPI01001162.1:0-768 GCF_003998715.1 Mesorhizobium sp. M7A.F.Ca.CA.002.15.2.1 | reverse complement strand
TGATCGTCGGGTCCTTGCGCAGCTGCGTCGCGGTGATTTCTGTGGCCTCCTTTGCGATGCGAGCGGAAAGCGCCGCGTCAGGTTTGCCGGTGACGCTGATGTTGATGATAGGCATTCTTCTTCTCCTTGGCTTGAGCGGCGTCCGATCGCCGTTGAAACAACCATGCCACCACCTTTTAGGCAAAAAAATCGAATTGTTTTTAAATGATACTTCGATAGTATCGAAGTATGGAAACGCTCGATCCCGATCTGCTCCGAACCTTCCTTGCTTTCGTCGACAGCGGCTCGCTGGCCCAGGCGGCTGCAAGCATCGGCCGTTCGCCCTCGGCGGTGACCGCCCAGATGCAGCGGCTGGAGGAAGTCGTCGGTGAGCCGCTGCTGGCGCCGCAGGGGCGGGGACGTGGTTGGACGCCGGCGGGTGAGGATCTCGTCGGCCACGCCAAGCGCATTCTTGCCGTCCATCGCGAGGCTTGGCTGGCGCTGAAGGGCGCCCGCGCTGCCGGGCGCGTTGCCATCGGCACGACGCAGGATTTTGCCGACAGCGGCCTGCCGGATCTGCTGCGTGCTTTCGCCGGCAGCCATCCGCGCGTCAGGATCGAACTGCGGGTCGGCCGTTCCGCCGAGTTGGCGCAGGCGCTGCAGTCTGGCGGCCTCGATCTGGCGATCGTCATGCGCCAGACGGCAGCGGCGGACGAAGTCGGCGTGCTGCGCGAGCCGATGATATGGCTATGCTCACAAAAGGGGCTGGCCACGCGGCAGGAGGAACTG
>NZ_RZPI01001161.1:0-776 GCF_003998715.1 Mesorhizobium sp. M7A.F.Ca.CA.002.15.2.1 | reverse complement strand
CAGCGAGATATCGACATCGTTGCCGTGGAAACCGACGACGCCGACCGCATCGCGTATCGGAGGGATGCGGCCGGCGGTGTCGAAGCGCGATCCCTCGATCTGGAAGCGGCCGAACACCTCATCGGCCGAAAGCGGCACGCCGTTGCCCAGCCGGCCCGGCACCACCTGGAACTGAAGGTTGGCGTCGACGACACGGCCGCCGAACAGATTTGCCAGCACCCACAGCCGGGCATTGCGCGCCGAAAACCACGGCCATAGCTGCTTGACGTGAGAGACCTGCATGTCGTGGATGTTGAACGCCAGATTGATCCCCGGCACTTTGCCGTCGACGAACGCCACGGCGGCGGTGCCAAGCATCTCGCCCGAGCCGGCGGACCGAAGCGCGATCTGCTCGGCCACCAGTTTGTGGCTCACCGTGTTGTAGACACCGGCGATCCGGGCGAGGAAGGTGAGCGCCGGCTCGGGCGACTCCGAAGGCGCAAGCGACGACCCGTCGCTGGTCAGGTCGTAGCGATAGGAGGGCTCTTCACCCACCGCTCCGCTTGCCGGCTTCGGCCCGATCGAACCGGCGAAATCGAATGTCGAGCGGCCGGTCTTCAGCAGCAATCTGTCGACCTGGACCTTGTTGCTGCCAGCAACCAGCGTCGCATTGATATCGACGTCCGCCGCCAGCAATCCTCGCGTGCCGAGATCGAGGACAGAGCCCGTCGATGACAAAGCGGCCGTCAGCCGCGATGCGTTCACGCCGAACCCTTCCGATCCCGTCAGCTTCAACG
>NZ_RZPI01001160.1:0-776 GCF_003998715.1 Mesorhizobium sp. M7A.F.Ca.CA.002.15.2.1 | reverse complement strand
AAAGGCGCCCTTCGCATCGGCGGCGCGCTTCGGTCCTGGAGGTACGGACTCAAGCATTTTGAGAGGAGCCACCCGATGAGCTCACTGGGCCGGCTTGCCCAGCGAGCATTCGTATATTTCGGCGAAGTGCTACAACAATCCGCTAGAAGTCGCGCTGGAAGCGGAGGAGGCCGCCGACGCTATTCTCTTTCGTAGCGCCGACCCAGTTACGGTTGTCAATCTGGCCAAACTTGCCATCGTGGTTATAGTCAACTTCGGCCGTGACCGTGAAGCCGGGGACGACATCGTAGGCAACGTTTGCCGCGACACCGTAATTCTTGTCATCGTCAGCGGAAACCTGGAGATTGAACGAGGTCTTCTCGTTGAACTTGTAGGTGCCGCCTCCCCAGACTGCCCAGTTGCCGCCCCACTGCTTATAGAAGTTGCGGTCGATGTTCTTGTCGGTGCCGTAGCCGGCCATCAAGAACAGAGACAGAGCGCTCGAAGCGTTCACGTCCAAGCGAACCTTGCCGGCATATTCTTCGAAGGTGCTGTCATAAGCAGCGACGCCCGTGATCGCGCCCCAGCCCTGCGTGTACTTCACGCCGCCGACGACATGCGGGACATAGCTGTCGATCGTGTCGTAACCCGAACTGATGTACGTGAAAGGCGGGACGCCGGTCGGGCCAGCGCTGCCGCTACCTTCTTCGAGGGAAACCACGCCCGACAAACCGTTGCCGAGGTCGAAGTAGTACTGGACGACGTTGCTGTCGAAGCCGCCATAGGGGACGATCGCT
>NZ_RZPI01000115.1:0-10734 GCF_003998715.1 Mesorhizobium sp. M7A.F.Ca.CA.002.15.2.1 | reverse complement strand
CCCCGTGCCAATGCCCAACCCGGCCGGGCCGCCGCCGCCGTCTAGCCAGCCGACTGCTCCTGCCGAAGCCGAGCCGGACAGTCCGGCGGATGGCGGCGTGACCAGGCCACGCGTCGATCCGGACACGCCGGTGCCCGAGGTCATCTACGATCTCGGCAAGCTGCCGGAACCAGTGCGGCGCATGCATGATTTGATCGTCGAAGCCTGCAAGGGCGGCGATATCGAAAAGTTGCGGCCGTTGATCGGCACGGGCGACAACACAACGCAATTGTCCCTAACCGACATTGATGGCGATGCCGTCGCCTTCCTCAAGGGCCTCTCGGGAGACCCGGACGGCCAGGAAATCCTGGCCATCCTGGAGGAGGTGCTTGATGCCGGCTACGTCCACCTCGATGCCGGCACGCCACAAGAGCTCTATGTGTGGCCGTATTTCTTCGCCCTCCCGCTGGACAAGCTGGACGCCAAGCAGCGGGTCGAACTGTTCAAGATCGTCACCGCTGGCGATTTCGACGACATGAAGCAGTTCGGCGCCTATATTTTCTATCGCGTCGGTATCACCCCTAGCGGACAGTGGTCATTCTTCGTCGCCGGGGATTGAGAGCGGCTCTTCCCACCCACGGGGGTAGGGAGCCTAGCGGGGCAATGCCTCAGAAAACTCCACCGCCCTACCCTGGCTTGGCGTGGCGATCTCGCCTTCCCACATCACGCGGCGGCCGCGAATGACGGTGCCGACCGGCCAGCCGACCACTTCTCTCCCGTCATAAGGCGTCCAGCCGGCTTTCGAGCCGGCCTGCGCATTGGTGATGGTCTGGCGCCGCTTCATATCGACGATGGTGAAGTCGGCCTCGTAGCCGGCAGCGATGCGGCCCTTTCTCGCCATGCCGAAGATCCGCTGCGGGCCGTGGCTAGACAGGTCGACAAAGCGCTGCAAGGTCAGCCGGCCGGCATTGACGTGGTCGAGCATGATCGGCACCAGCGTCTGCACGCCGGTCATCCCCGACGGTGAGGCCGGATAGGGCTTTGCCTTCTCGGCCAGCGTGTGCGGCGCGTGGTCGGAGCCGAGCACATCGACGATGCCTTGCGCAATGCCATGCCAGACGCCATCGCGATGGCGCGCGGCACGCACCGGCGGGTTCATCTGGATCAGCGTGCCAAGCCTGAGATAGTCGTCGGCGCTCAGCGTCAAATGATGTGGCGTCGCCTCGCAGGTCGCGACATCCTTGTGTTGTTCGAGGAACACAATCTCCTCGGCGGTCGAGATGTGTAGAACATGGATGCGGGCACGGGCGTTTCGCGCAATGCGTACCAGCCGTTCGGTACAGCGCAAGGCGGCGATCTCGTCGCGCCAGACAGGGTGCGATGCCGGGTCGCCTTCGATGCGTTCGCCAAGGCGCTCGCGCAGCCGGAATTCGTCTTCCGAATGAAAGGCGGCGCGCCGGCGCGTGTTTCTCAGGATCGACGCCACGCCCTCGTCATCCTCGACCAGCAGGTCGCCAGTGGACGAGCCCATGAAAACCTTGATCCCGGCCGCACCCGGCAGCCGCTCAAGCTCGCCGACATCCCCGGCATTCTCGCGGGTGCCGCCGACCCAGAAGGCGAAATCGCAATGCATGCGCCCCGTGCCGCGCCGGACCTTGTCGGCAAGCGCTGCCTCGCTGGTGGTCAGCGGATTGGTGTTGGGCATCTCGAACACGGCGGTGACGCCGCCAAGCACGGCAGCGCGCGAACCCGTTTCCAAATCTTCCTTGTGCTCCAGTCCCGGCTCGCGAAAATGCACCTGGCTGTCGACGACACCCGGCAGGATATGCAGGCCGCGGCAGTCGATCGTCTCGCCGGCCGAGGCCTGGCGGAGATCGCCGATGGCAGCGATGCGCCCGTCCTTCACGCCGATGTCGCGAGCCCCTTCGCCGTCATGGTTGACCACTGTGCCGCCTGTCAGGATGAGGTCGTAGATCATGGCCATGCTCTCTTGCGGGGGGAGTGCCAGCGGCTTACGTAAAGGCCGACCATTTTGCAAGATCAGGTTGCTTTTCCGCCCATGCCCTGTGCCCAGCTCAAAGACCGCGCCCTCATTTCCGTATCAGGTCCGGATGCCGAGCATTTTTTGCAGAACATCCTGACCACCGATCTCGACATCCTGGCTCCCGGCGAAGCCAAACCCGGTGCGCTGCTGACGCCGCAAGGCAAGATCCTGTTCGATTTCCTGATCTCCCGCACCGGCGAGAATGCATTCCGGCTCGAATGCCGTGCCGACATATCGGACGATTTCGTACGCCGGCTGACGCTCTACAAACTGCGCGCCAAGGTCGAGATTACCAAATCCGATCAGGCGTTTGTCACCGTCGCGTGGGGACATGAATCAACACCCTCACAATCTGATTCAACGGCGGCCGCCGACACACGCTTTCCGAAGGGTGCCGTCACGCGTTCCTATGGCGAAACGGATGAGCCCGGCGATCTTGCCGCGTGGCAAGCCTTCCGCATTGTCGGCGGCATTGCCGAAAGCGGCAGCGACTACCAACTCGGAGACGCCTTCCCCCACGATGTGCTGCTGGACGAAACCGGCGGCATCGGCTTCAAGAAGGGCTGCTATGTCGGCCAGGAGGTCGTCTCGCGCATGCAGCATCGCGGCACGGCCAGGCGGCGCGTGCTGATTGCATCGGCCGACAGGCCCCTGCCCGCGCCCGGCACCGAGCTGACCGTCGCAGGCAGGCCGGTTGGCACGCTCGGCTCGACCGTAGACACGACCGGTCTGGCCATTGCGCGCATCGACCGGGTCAAGGCGGCGCTCGATGCCGGCCAGCCGATCATGGCCGGGGACGTTCCGTTAACGCTGGCCATTCCCGGTTGGGCAAAATTCGCCTTCCCGCAGGAAGCCGTCAGCGCGGAGGAGGCCTGATGGCGGCCGACCGCGTCGGCGCGCCGGCACGCGCCTGGCAGCGCATGCTGTCGGGCCGCCGGCTCGATTTGCTCGACCCCTCGCCGCTCGACATCGAGATTTCGGACATTGCGCACGGGCTCGCCCGCGTTGCCCGCTGGAACGGCCAGACCAGCGGCGAGCATGCGTTTTCGGTCGCCCAGCACTCGCTGCTGGTCGAAGCGCTGTTCTGCGACCTGGTGCCCGAGGCTTCGGCCGACGCCCGGCTGGCGGCCCTGCTGCACGACGCCCCCGAATATGTCATCGGCGACATGATCTCGCCGTTCAAATCGGTGATGGGCGGCAGCTACAAGGATTGTGAGTTACGGCTGCAGCGCGCCATCCATCTGCGCTTCTCGCTGCCTCCGGAACCAAGTGCTGCGCTGCGCAAGGAGATCAAGCGCGCCGACCAGATCGCCGCCTATTTCGAGGCAACGCTGCTCGCCGGCTTTTCGACCGCCGAGGCGACCGAGTTCTTCGGCCGTCCGCGCGGCTTCAATGCCGACCGCTTCGATTTCACGCCACGTTCGGTGACCTGGGCGCAGAACGCGTTTCTGAAACGGTTTTCGGCGATCGAGACGTCGCGGCATCAGGTTTCGGCGACCGCAATCGGCTAAAGCGCGTCGCGCTGAAACGGATTCACGCGACGCGCTTTAGGTCTTTTTATGCATGTCATTCCCCCAAAACCGAGGTCACTTTTGGGCGACATGCATTAAAACGCTAAATTAACCAGCGGCGACCACAGTAGCTTGTTCGATCACGGTCCGCAGGCGCGCTCATGCCCGTCGCTGATGCCAAGGATGGTTCGGCCGTCCCGAAACGGGAGGCCGAAGGCATGGACCGCTCCCGCCACATGGAAGACGAACTGCGGGAGCAGAACCAACGCTTTTCGGCTGCGGTCGAGAACATGTCGCACGGCCTGTGCATGTTCGACGCCGACGAGCGGATGATCATCTGCAACGGCAACTACCTAAACATCTTTTGCCTCGACGCCAGGGTGATAAGGCCCGGCATCCGGTTCCTCGACATTCTGCGCCACAGCGTCGATATCGGCGTCGCCTCGCAAACCGCCGACGAACTCTACGCCATCCGCAAGCCCTATATCGATCAGGCAAAGCCCTCGACCTACGAAGAAACACTGTCGGACGGCCGCATCGTCAGCATCTCGCACCGCCCTCTGGCTCTGGGCGGCTGGGTTTCGATCTATGAAGACATCACCGAGCAGCGCCGCGCGCAAGAGGATCTCAAGGAGCAGCACCGCCGCTTCGACGCAGCGCTCGCCAACATGTCGCAAGGCTTGCTGATGTATGACGCCGACGGCAAGATGATCGTGCGAAACCGGCGTTTTCTGGAGCTCTACAAGGTCACCCCGGCGGATTTTCCGCTTGGAACGACGCACCGCGACGCGCTCGAACGGTTGCTGGAACTCGGCATCTATACGAAGATCGATGTCGACAGCGAAGTCGCCAAGACCGAAGCCTGTCTGGCGGCGGCAAAAATGCATTCGGCCTATCGGCATCTTACCGACGGCAGGACGGTTTTGGTCACACGTCGGCCGATGGATGGCGGCGGCTGGGTGGTGACCTTCGACGACGTCACCGAACGTCGCCGCACCGAAGAGCGCATGACCCATCTTGCGCATCACGACACGCTGACGGGATTGCCCAACCGCTCGATGTTTCGCGAACGGCTCGACCTTGCGCTGGAGGACACGGCGGCCACGCCGCTGGCGATCTTCTCGCTCGATCTCGATCGCTTCAAGGCAGTCAACGACACCTGGGGACATCCGGCCGGCGACTGGCTGCTGAAGACCGTGGCCGAGCGGCTGCAGCGCTGCCTGCATAATGAAAACGACGTCGTTGCCCGCTTCGGCGGCGACGAATTCGTCATCATCCAGTTCAATTTCAAGGGCATTGCCAATGCTGAAAAACTCGCGAAGCGCATCGTCGAGACAATCGGAAAACCGTTCCGCGACAAGAGCCGCGAGATGCATATCGGCATCAGCCTGGGCATCGCGGTTTTCCCCGACGACGGCGGAGACGCCGACACGCTGCTGAGGAACGCCGATACAGCGCTTTACCGGGCGAAGAGCGAAGGCCGCAATCTGTATCGCTTCTTCGAACCCGGAATGGACGCAATGGTACAGGCACGGCGTGCGTTGGAGGTCGACCTCGGGACCGCACTGTCGCGCCAGGAATTCGACCTCGATTTCCAACCCATCATGAACATCGCCTCCGGCGAGATCGTCGGCGCGGAAGCCTTGATGCGCTGGCATTCCCCAGAACGTGGCATGGTGGCGCCGGACAGCTTCATTCCGGTCGCCGAAGAAACCGGATTGATCGTGCCGCTTGGAGAATGGGCGCTGAGGAAAGCCTGCACGGCGGCGGCACGGTGGCCCGCCGGCCTGCGCGTCGCGGTCAATGTCTCGGCCGTGCAACTTAAAAGCGGCAGCTTCGCCCGCAGCGTCATCTCGGCGCTGGCTTTCTCCGGCGTGCCAGCCGGTCGGTTGGAACTGGAGATCACCGAAACCGTGCTGATGGACGAAAGCGAGGTGGTGCTAAGGACGCTGCGGCAGTTGCGCGAACTCGGCATCCGCATCGCGCTGGACGATTTCGGCACCGGCTATTCGTCGCTCGGCTACCTCAGGCGTTTTCCTGTCGACAAGATCAAGATCGACCGTTCGTTCATCCACGATTTGGGCAATCGCGACACCGCGGCGATCGTTCGCACCGTCATCGGGCTGGGTGCCGAGCTTGGCATCACTGTCACCGCCGAGGGGGTCGAGACCGAGGTGCAACTCGACATCCTGCGCAGCAATGGCTGCACCGAGGCGCAGGGCTTTCTGATCGGCGCGCCGTCACAGGCGGCCGAGATCCAGCGTCTGTTGAGATCCCGGGCGCCGCACAGCCAGACCGGCTAGGCCGGCCATCGTCAATGCAGCGTCTCGATGTACTTTTCGTGGAAGCTGACATAGCCGGGCTCGACCACCTTGAGATGCCGCTCGATCAGCGCATGAAACCGCGGCAGTTGATGAAACGGCACGCCGGGATAGGCATGATGCTCGGCATGGAACGGCATGTTCCACGCCAGCTTGCGGACCAGCCAGTTGGTCAATGTGGTCCTGGTGTTCTCCAGCATGTTGGCGACGAACGGACAACGACCGTGCTCGGCCAAGAGATAGAGGCGCAGAAACGGCTGCCCCAACAGAGCGGGCAAAATCCAGACATAGACAAGCACCGAGAGCCGGAAATAGACGGCAAGCAGAAGGAGCACGGCATAAAAGGCAATCATGGCGCGTGCCTCGATGCGCACCTTGTCATAGCCCTTTGGCGGAACGTAGCTTTCGCGACCACGATCCGCGGCGTTGGCATAAAGCGTCTTGATGTGGCCCCACCATAACGGGATGCCGGATATGTGGACGAGGTATTGCCGCCATGTCTCCGGCTTGGGGAACGCCAGTTCCGGGTCATTGTCGGGATCTTGCGTGTATCGATGGTGGGCAAAGTGGAAGTAGCGGAACCAGTCCGCCGGCAGTGCGATCGCCAGGCTGCACACCCGCGCCACGAGATCGTTCAGCCGCTGCGCCTCAAAGGCCGTGCGATGAACCGTCTCGTGCAGCAGCGTGAATAGGAACACGATGAGGAGACCTTGCGGCAGCATCAGCAGCGGCCAGAACGGCACTTTGGCGGCGATCAGCGATCCGAGGATCACGATCGCACCCCAATGAGCGGCAAGCTGAACGAGGCCCGCGGCATCAGACTTGGCGGTCAGCCGGTTGCGCTCCTCCTGCGTCAACGATGAAATTACGTCGCGATGATCCACGGGCTTCGATCCAGGCTGGGATTTGATAGAATCCACTGTAGCGCATGAAAAATCTTTCCAAAAATGACGATTTCTGCGATTTAGATAAGCTGAACTTATCTATCCGGTGATCATGGCCGTACTTCCCTCTCTCAAAGGACTTCAGGCTTTCGAGGCTGCCGCCCGTACAGGCAGCTTTGCGGGGGCGGCGGAAGAGCTTTCTGTATCGGCCGCCGCCGTCAGCCAGCTCATCCGCACCGTCGAGGAGCAGATGGACCGCAAGCTGTTCCATCGCGTCAACCGGCGCGCCGTCCTCACCGAGGCCGGCGTCGAGATGCTGCCCAGGCTGACCATGGCCTTCCAGGAGATCGGCAGCGTCGCGCGCCAACTGGGCGGCGATGCGTTCCGCCCGCGCCTCGTGGTGTCGGTGCCGCCATCCATGGCCATGGGTTGGCTTTCGCAGCGCCTCACTGGTTTTGTCTCCAGCCATGGCGCCGTCGACATATCGCTCAGAGGCGAGGATGACCCGGTGCCGTTCGACCGTGAGTTGATCGACATCAGGCTCACTTATGGCCCGCACTATCGCGAGCACCCGACCGAGGACATCGTCCAGGACGCAGTCTATCCCGTGTGTGCACCCGGGCTGGCGGACACGATCAAACCCGAAGGCCTCGCCAGCCTGCCGCTTATCCATACCGGCTGGGGACCGACCGGTGCGTCCTTTCCGTCCTGGCACAACTGGTTCGAGGCGGCCGGCATCGAACCCGGCCGGGCAGCGCAGCGCGGCCTCTCGGCCAACTCATCGCGCGCAGCACTCGACCTTGCCATTTCGGGATTGGGCGTGGCGCTGGCGCAAGGGATCTACTGTGCCGAGGCGCTGGAGGACGGCCGACTTGTCAGGCCCCTCGCCCAAATGGTCGAGCTGCGCCAGCCCTATTGCCTGACGATCCCGGCGCGCAGCGCCAGACGCGATGTCGTGGACGCATTTCGCCAGTGGCTGATCGACGAGTGCCGGCGCGCAGTCGGCTCGCCGGCACTGCGTTGACGCGACACGCGGCAATCGTCAGAGGTGCCCGCTCAATGCCTCAGCCATGTCCTTGTTTGTCGCCACGGGGATGATCTCGAATTCCACCAGATCCGCCCATTCGATGACCCAACGCTGCAGCAGCGTGACGTCATCGGCCTCCACCAGCAGGAAGCAGCGGCTCATGTCCGCCGCGATCCAGCTGTGGTGCACGAGCAGCTCGTCCGGTTTCAGGCGGCCGCGGTCGCGAAAGCGGCGATAGATCTCCTTGCGATCACAGCCGGTGAAATCCTCGATCACGATAAACTGCATGTTCTACCCCCGATCAAATTACCGCCCCGGCCGGTCCAACCGCTCCAGGAACCACTGCGTCAGCCGCACCCAGACCTCGTCCTTCTCACCGGAATCCTCCCAGCCATGATCGAGGTTGGGATTGTCATTCACCTCGATGACGAAGACGCCGTCCTTGGTCTCCTTGAGGTCGACGCCATAGAGCCCGTCGCCGATGCAGCGCGCCGCCTTCACTGCCGTCTCGACGACATGCGCCGGCGTTTCCTTCAGCGTGAAGGTCTTGATGCCGCCCTGGTCGGGCTTGCCGTTGGCCTTGTGGTTGACGATCTGCCAGTGCTTCTTGGCCATCAGATAGTGCACGGCAAACAGCGGCTGGCCGCCGAGCACGCCGACACGCCAATCATATTCGGTCGGAATGAATTTCTGCGCGATCAGAAGGTCGGAATCCTCCAGCCATTCGGTGGCGAGCGTCTTCAGTTCCTCGAAATTGGCGCATTTCTTGACGCCGCGCGAGAACGACGAATCCGGGATCTTCAGCACCAGCGGAAAGCCCAGCGTCTGCGCCGCCAGTTCGAGATCCGAGGTGCCGGCGATCATCACCGTCGGCGGCACCGGCACCTTGTTGTAGGCCATCAGCTCGTTGAGATAGACCTTGTTGGTGCAGCGGATCATCGACAGTGGATCGTCGATCACCGGCATGCCTTCCTGCTGGGCGCGGCGGGCGAAACGATAGGTGTGGTTGGAGATCGAGGTGGTCTCGCGGATGAACAGCGCGTCGTAATTGGCGAGCTTGGCCAGGTCCCGCTTGGTGATCGGCTCGATTTCGACGCCCATCTTCTCGGCGATCTTGGCCCAATAGCGCAGCGACGAGATCTCCGAGGGCGGCAATTCCTCATGCGGGTCGACCAGCGTGGCGAAGGTATAGCGCGCCGGCGTGCGGCCCTTGGTGTCGCGCCACTCCCGGTTGGTGTAGGTTTCCAGGCACTGTATGAAGCTTTTTTCCTCGTCCTCGGTCATCCGCGCCAGCGGATGGAAGCCGATCTTGCGGATCGAGGCCCATTCGGCGCTGTCCTTGATGTGGACTTCGAGCGCCGGTGCGCGGAACCAATCGAACAACAGCTTGGCGAAACGGTCCCAGATTTTTGACGGCCCGATGCCGAAGAAGATGCAGACCTTTTGCGGAAAGGCGCCACCAAGATCCTTGCGGCATTTGTTGAGCGCCAGTTCCAGTTCCGGCAGCGCGTGCTCATAGAGCTTGCGTTCCGACAGGTCGATCATCGTCTCGACGGTCGGGATCACCTTGTGGCCGCGCGAGCTTGCCAGCAGCGAGGCATAGTAGCCGCGGCTCTGGTAGGCGTAATTGTTCGACAGGTTGATGACCTTCGGCCGCTGGCCGCGAAACAATGACGGATGCGCGAGATAGTCGCGATTGGTGATGATCTTGTGCGGTGTCGCCACCTGGTCGAGATCGCTCTGCCTGCCGGTAAGGATGACCCAGGTCATTGTCTGTCACGCTTTCCCAGAGTGATGGCGGCCCGCAGTCCATCGCGACCGAACTGCGCCATGTTCATGAAGATGCCGTAAGGCACGGGAATGTTGGCTGCATCAAGGATGGTCTCCTGCCTTTCATCCTCGACCCAAGGGTCGTGGATCAGGATATGGTCGCCGTCATCGCCGATCGCCAGCACCCAGTGCGGCACCTTCTTGCCGAACATCAGGAAGCCGCTGATCAGCACCAGCACCAGCTTTCCCCCAGCGATCGCAGCGCGGATATCGTCGATTGTGAATGCACGGTAATTCACCGGGATGCCGTAAAGTTCCGCGCGTCGGCGAAAGTCGACCTGGGCCAGTTCCATTACCCTGCGCTTGTCCTCGCTGCGCACCGATTGCAGGAACAGCGCGCCATAGAAGGAGACGTAGATCTCCACCGCGAGCCCGCTCTCATAGCCCGAGACAGCGAGGCCGAACGGCTCGCAACCCCCGGGACCCGACATCATGAAGACGGTCGTCGCTTCACGCCACAGGCGGATTTCCATGACCGGATCCGGCACGAAGCCGCGATCGAAATTGGCCATCGCCATCATCAGGCAGCACGGACCGCAGGTGAATTCACAGGTCTGCGGGTAGAACGGCACCTTGGTGGCGATCGGAATGTCGCCACGCAAGGTTTTTTCGTAGCGAAGTGCCGTTTCGCCATCCTCATAGTAGCCGGGCTCACGCCCGATCTTGCGATAACCGGCCCGTTCGTAGATGCGGATCGCGCGGCTGTTGTCTTCGCGAACTTCGAGACGCAGCATCATGCGGTCGTGCTCGAAGGCGGCATCTTCGGCGGATCCGAGCAGGATGCGGCCGACACCCAGCCCGCCGAAAAACGGACTGGTCGCAATCGAGTAGAGGCGCGCCACGCCGCTGCCTTTGCGAAACAGCACGATCGCATAACCGGCCACGCGGCCGTCGACTTCGGCGACCAGCGTCTCGGCGGTTTCACGCTCGATGAACAGTCGGAAGGAGCGGCGGGAAATACGGTCGCTTGAGAAAACAGCTTTCTCGATGGCGGCGAGATCATCGACGTCAGACGCGCGGGCCGTGCGGATCTCGGCAGGCATGCGGCTTCAGAAAACCTCGATTGGTGGTGGAAATGGCCCTACTCGAACACGTCCTTGACGCCAACCAGGGCGTTGGGAAAACCGGCGTCCACCTG
>NZ_RZPI01001159.1:0-778 GCF_003998715.1 Mesorhizobium sp. M7A.F.Ca.CA.002.15.2.1 | reverse complement strand
CATGTCTAGCCTTCAGGGGTCTGAGGGGGGATCAGACCTGGTAAGAACCTTTGTTGGCCGCGGAGGTTCCACCCGAACAAAAAAATTGCCGATGGCCCGTCCGCGGAATTCAAGCAGTGGAGGCGATTTCTTCGCGAGACCACTCACAGTTTGGAACCTTCCGCTCGCAACCGGGTTTGGTGGCGCGGTGGGAGGAATTGCGATTGGATTGTTTTCAGAGGCTCGAAGCGCTGGTCGACAGCGCCGGTGTCGACGATATCGAGGAAGCAACCGCTCTGCTGCGCCGGTTCAAGGGCAGGTCGCGCGAGGTCGCGGCAGCCATCGACGAATTCATGCTCGATTTCATGACCTTGGTCTTCGTCGTCGAAAACGGCGAAGAAGGTTTCGAAAGGCCGGTCCGCAAGCTCGCTCGCACCAGGCTTTCAAAGCTTGAGCGGCTGGTGACTGTAACGGCGGAGGAAAAGCCGGCTTCCAGCGCCGGCCTATCCCTTCAGGATGGCGGCTAGCCTTGGAATGCCTTCGCTCACCGCGCGCCGGTCGGCGAGCGTGAAGGACAGCCGCAGTGTGTTGCGCCCGGTGCCATCGGCATAAAAGGCGTTGCCCGGCACGAAGGCGACCCGCGCTTCCTTCACCGACCGAGCCAGAAGCTCGGTGGCGTCGGCCCCTTCCGGCAGTGTCACCCAGACGAACATGCCGCCTTCCGGGCGGCTCCAGGTCACGCCTTCGGGCATGTGGGCTTCCAGTGCCGAGAGCAGCCCGTCGCGGCGCTCGCGATAGG
>NZ_RZPI01001158.1:0-782 GCF_003998715.1 Mesorhizobium sp. M7A.F.Ca.CA.002.15.2.1 | reverse complement strand
CGCTGCTCGCCTCGCGTCGGCAGGTCCCGTCTGGCCGGCTTCGGGTCGACGTGCCGCTGGCCTTCGGCCGACGCTGCGTCGCTCCCGTGCTGTTCGAGATTTCGAGGAAATTTCCGGACCGGACGGTGGAAGTCTCCTTCAATGACCGCCGCGTCGACCTGATCGAGGAGGGTATCGACCTGGCGATCCGCATGGGCGAACTCGACGACAGCCTGTCGCTTGCGGCCAGGCGCCTCTATGCTCAGCGCTCGGCCATATGCGCGGCTCCCGACTATCTCGACAGGCATGGCCGGCCGCAATCGGTCGAGGATCTCGCCGATCACAGCGTCATTGGCTACGGTCGCGAGGGCATCGTCCGCCCCTGGGTGATCAGACATTCCGACGGCCATCTCGCAACCTTCGTGCCCAAGGCGCGGCTCGTTCTCGGCCATGGCGAACCGATGCTGGATGCGGCGCTCGCCGGCTGCGGCATCGCCTTCCTGCCGACATGGCTGGCCGCCGACAGCCTCAAAAGCGGCGATCTCGAAATGGTGCTGTCGGAATGCCTGGTCGAGAACATCGTCGTGCATGCCGTCTGGCCGGTGACGCGCGCGCTCACGCCAAAGGTGCGGGTTGTCGTCGACGCCCTCGTCGAACATTTTTCGGCGCCGCCCTGGGATGCCGCGTGAGCGAAATACCGGTCATTTCTCAAAAATCACGCCGGACTATTTTCGAAGACCGCGCCACAATGCTATTGACCGCTCATGTTATACGTCGAAATCGCTATCGTGGTCGTCCTCATC
>NZ_RZPI01001157.1:0-786 GCF_003998715.1 Mesorhizobium sp. M7A.F.Ca.CA.002.15.2.1 | reverse complement strand
GGCGGGCGCGGTATGAAGGTAGCGCTTACCGAGGCCGACCTTGAGGTCGCCTTGCAAACGGCGAGCACGGAAGCCGGTGCGGCCTTCGGCGACGATGCGGTCTACATCGAGAAATACCTGGAAAAGCCGCGCCATATCGAGGTGCAGGTGTTCGGCGACGGCTTTGGCCGCGGCGTGCATTTCGGCGAGCGCGACTGTTCCTTGCAGCGCCGCCACCAGAAAGTCTGGGAAGAGGCGCCCTCGCCGGCCCTCAATGCCGAAGAGCGCGCCCGTATCGGCGGCATCTGCGCCAAGGCGATCGCCGACCTCGGCTATTCCGGCGCCGGCACGATCGAGTTCCTCTACGAAAATGGCGAGTTCTATTTCATCGAGATGAACACGCGCCTGCAGGTCGAGCATCCGGTGACGGAAGCGATCACCGGCATCGATCTCGTGCATGAGCAGATCCGCGTCGCTTCCGGCGGCGGCCTCTCGGTGAAGCAGGAGGACATCAAGTTCAACGGCCACGCCATCGAATGCCGCATCAACGCCGAGGACCCACGCACCTTCACCCCCTCGCCCGGTACGATCACCCATTTCCACACACCGGGTGGTCTGGGCATCCGCGTCGATTCCGGCGTCTATTCCGGCTACAAGATCCCGCCCTATTACGACAGCCTGATCGGCAAGCTGATTGTACATGGGCGTAACCGCGTCGAGTGCATGATGCGCCTGCGCCGCGCCCTGGACGAGTTCGTCGTCGACGGTATCAAGACGACGCTGCCGCTGTTTCGCGATCTCGTCGGC
>NZ_RZPI01001156.1:0-792 GCF_003998715.1 Mesorhizobium sp. M7A.F.Ca.CA.002.15.2.1 | reverse complement strand
GGCTGCCGCCGTTGCCGTGCCTGTGGTGGCGGACCTTTCCAAGAATGCGGTCACCTCACCGATGGTCGGCACGGCCTATTTGGCTCCGTCGCCGGACGCCAAGGCATTCATCGAAGTCGGCCAGAAGGTCAAGGAAGGCCAGACGCTGCTGATCATCGAAGCAATGAAGACGATGAACCAGATCCCCTCGCCACGCGCCGGCACGGTGACCGCGATCCTTTTCGAGGATTCGCAGCCGGTCGAATATGGCATGCCGCTCGTCGTGATCGAGTAGAGCGGGCCTGATGTTTCAGAAGATCCTCATCGCCAATCGCGGCGAAATCGCCCTCCGGGTACTGCGCGCCTGCAAGGAACTCGGCATCCAGACGGTGGTGGTGCATTCGACCGCCGATGCCGACGCCATGCATGTGCGGCTCGCGGACGAGAGCGTCTGCATCGGTCCGCCGCCATCGCGCGACAGCTATCTCAACATCCATCAGATCGTTGCGGCCTGCGAAATCACCGGCGCCGACGCCGTGCATCCGGGCTACGGCTTCCTGTCGGAGAACGCCAAGTTCGCCGACATACTGGCCGCGCACAACATCACCTTCATCGGTCCGTCCGGCGACCATATCCGCATCATGGGCGACAAGATCGAGGCCAAGCGAACCGCCAAGCGCCTCAGCATTCCGGTTGTGCCCGGTTCGGACGGTGCCGTCACCGACCAAAAGGAAGCCAGGCGCATTGCCGCCGAGATCGGCTATCCCGTGATCATCAAGGCATCGGCCGGTGGTGGCGGGCGCGGTATGAAGG
>NZ_RZPI01001155.1:0-797 GCF_003998715.1 Mesorhizobium sp. M7A.F.Ca.CA.002.15.2.1 | reverse complement strand
ACAGATAGGGGAATAGGGGAATAGGGGAATATGTTGCGCTCTTAGCCCGGCCGGCCAAATCTTTTTGCTTTTCCCTACTCCCTTACTGCCCTACTCCCTTATTCCCCTGCGAGCAAAGCGAGCACTTATGCCTTACGACCAGAAGAAAATCGTCGAAGCCCTGCGTGCTTTCGAACGCGGCGAGATCGTCGTCGTCATGGATGATGACGGGCGCGAGAACGAGGGCGACCTGATCGTCGCCGCTGTCCACTGCACGCCCGAAAAGATGGCGTTCATCGTTCGCCACACCTCCGGCATCGTCTGTACGCCGATGCCGCGCGAAGAAGCCAAGCGGCTGAACCTTGCCCCCATGGTCGCCGACAACGATTCCGCCCACACCACCGCTTTCACCGTCAGTGTCGATTTCAAGCATGGCACCACGACCGGCATCTCGGCCGAAGATCGCACTTTGACCGTTCGCAATCTTGCCAACGGCAATGTCGGTGGCTCGGATTTCGTCCGCCCCGGCCACATCTTCCCGCTGATCGCGCGCGAAGGCGGCGTGCTGATGCGCTCAGGCCATACCGAAGCAGCGGTCGATCTGTGCAAGCTCGCCGGCCTGCCGCCGGTTGGCGTCATTTCCGAGCTGGTCAATGATGACGGCACCGTCAAGCGCGGTCCGCAGGTGCAGGCTTTCGCCGAGGAGCATGGCCTCAAGCAGGTTTCGGTCGCCGACCTCATCGCCTACCGGCAGCGCAAGGAAACGCTGGTCGAACGCGTCGCCTGCTCGGAAATCGACACGCTCGGCGGCAAGGCAC
>NZ_RZPI01001154.1:0-802 GCF_003998715.1 Mesorhizobium sp. M7A.F.Ca.CA.002.15.2.1 | reverse complement strand
CTCAACATCTGGGTCACCAACGTCATCGTCTTTGCCTTGTGGTTCTGGAGCACCGACCGCGGCGGCCCGCCGACCTGCGGCCTCGTCAAGCTTGCGCAGGCCGATTTCCTGTTCGCGCAGATGACGTTGAACGACCGTGACCTCCGAGATTGGCTGCCCGGTTTCGTCGATTATTTCTTCCTCGCCTTCACCAATGCGACAGCGTTTTCGCCCACCGATACCTTGCCCCTTTCCCAGCGCGCCAAGCTGCTGATGATGGCCGAGGCCATGATCTCGCTGCTGACCATCGCGCTGGTCGCGGCACGCGCGGTCAACATCCTCGCTTGATCGGCCCGACACGCGAAATAGCCCGCCCGGCGCACCGGAACGGGCTATTTTGGGTTGCCTTCGACAGTTGAAATGCAGCGCCGGCCTAGTGGCGCTTGCCCAGCCTGTAGCTGTTGCCGCCCAGCAGGTTCACGCCGAGCCCGCTCAGAACGCCACCGACGATGCCGGTCTTGTTGCCGTTCAGAATGCCTGAGACGACATTGCCGCTCAGGATGTTGTTGCCGCTGAGCACGTCGTTCAGCGCGGTGATCTTGCCAAGGTCGATGGACGGCGAAACATTGATCAGGCTGCTCGAATTGCCTCCCCAGCCGCCCGAACCTCCGCACCCACAACCTGCCTCGGCGGCTCCAACGGACGATGCAACTGCAACAGCGGCGAAAATAACAGTGAACTTGTTCATGAAAGCTACTCCCGTTTGATGATGGAGATGGCTTCCGTCTTCTGTGGTCTACCTCTTGCTTAACAATATATGAAC
>NZ_RZPI01001153.1:0-806 GCF_003998715.1 Mesorhizobium sp. M7A.F.Ca.CA.002.15.2.1 | reverse complement strand
ACCTCGGACAGCTCCGAGCTTCTCTACGTCTCGGCGACGTTCGGCGGCCAGACCCGCAACTTCTACCGCTTCCAGATGCAGGACGGCGGCACCGACTATTTCGATGAGGACGGTTCGAGCGCCGAGCAGTTCCTGTTGCGCAATCCCCTGCCCGCCGGGAAATTCCGCTCCGGGTTCGGCGCCCGCAGGCATCCGATCCTCGGCTATGTCCGCATGCACACCGGCGTCGACTGGGCAGCACCCATCGGCACGCCGATCATCGCCGCCGGCAACGGCACGGTCGAGAAGGTCGGCTGGGCCGGCGGTTACGGCAAGCAGATCATCATCCGCCACGCCAATGGCTACGAAACCTCATACAATCACCAGAGCGCCTTTGCCAAAGGCATCGAACCGGGCGTGCACGTCCGCCAGGGCCAGACCATCGGCTTCCTCGGCCAAACCGGCCTCGCCACCGGCCCGCATCTTCACTACGAGCTGATCGTCAACGGCACCAAGGTCGATCCGATGCGTGTCCGCCTGCCGGTCGGCAAGGTGCTGAAGGGCGATGACCTCGTCGCCTTCAAGCGCGAACGCGAACGCATCGACGAACTGTTGAAGCAGGAAGACAGCGATTCGCTGAAGGTTGCGAGCGCCAAGATCGACGGTTGATCGGCTTCAGCCTGGCGTATCTTCGGCCTTTCGCGGCCATGGCAATCGATCACCGGGAATGGTCGTCCAGGCGATAACAGCCGCAAGCAGGCAAAGCAGCGCGGTCACCGAAGAAACCGCGGCAAACGCGGCGTCGCTGGCGGCGAGCCTTGTCGCAT
>NZ_RZPI01001152.1:0-807 GCF_003998715.1 Mesorhizobium sp. M7A.F.Ca.CA.002.15.2.1 | reverse complement strand
GTGCGGCCAGGAGGGCAAACAGGGCCTGTGTGGGATCGACGAACTCCGACAGCGCGCTCCAGCGGACCAGCAGCGACAGAGCCAGCGCCGCCGCACCATAGGCGCCGATGCGGCTGTCGCGCATGATCTCAAGTTTGCGGCCGCGCGATTTGCCGCCGCCAAAACCGTCGGCGACGTCGGACAGGCCGTCCTCATGCAGGCAGCCGGTGGTGAGCAGGGTTGCCATAAGGGCAAGTGCGGCCGCCGGCCCCATGGCAAGGCCGAACCGTTCCGCCGTGGCAAAAACGATGGCGCCGATCAGGCCGACGACGAGACCGGCGATGGGGGCGGCCCAGATCGCCGCGGCAAGGCTGCGGCCGCGAAAATCGAAGACGGGCAGCGGCAGCCTGGTGAAGAAGACCAGGCAGAGCGCGATGTCGTCGACGGCCTGCCGTGGTGAAAGGGCCAGAGTCCCGAATTTCATGCTCTAGCCCCTCGCGATCGCATGGAAGAAGGTGCCGCTGACATGGCCGCGCCGGTAGCCCGAGGCGCCGATCGGATTGCCCTGGCCGTCGGCAAGGTCGGCCAGCGGCTCGTCATTGCCGGTGGCCGTCATCTGCGCATAGTGGAATTCGTGGCCCCGGATCAGCGCGGCCTGTGCACCCAGCGGACAATCGGCACGCAGCCGCGCCTCGCGGTAGCCGAGGTTCATCTTGCGCCTGGCGAAGCTGGTGGCATGGCCGAGCAGGCCGAGCATCGCATGCGTTTCGCCCGACGCGTCCTCCAGGGCTTCGCCGAGCACCATGAAGCCACCGCACTCGCCATGGA
>NZ_RZPI01001151.1:0-808 GCF_003998715.1 Mesorhizobium sp. M7A.F.Ca.CA.002.15.2.1 | reverse complement strand
GCCTTCAGCCTCTCGACCGCCGCGTCATAGACTTCGAAGCGCCGCGACTGGTACTCGGTGGCGTCGGGAAAAATGCCCAACCAATGCAGGTCGTAGAGGATGGCGTCGGAAAACTCCTGCTTCGAGCGCGCAATGTCGGTGTCGTCGAAGCGCTGGATGAAGCGACCCTTGTTGTTCACGGCGAACAGCCAGTTGAACAGAGCCGTGCGCGCATTGCCGATATGGATGCGGCCGGTCGGCGAAGGGGCGAAACGAACGGTAACTGTCATGAGCGGGGCGTACCGGATGCTTTTACGATTGACAAGACGCGCCCCCGCGCTGCCCGGCAGACATAGAACATGGCGGCTGGAATGAAAAGACCGGGCGTTGGACGCCTCAGGAGGCACCCAGTCCGCAGGCGGCCTTTGTAACCGAGCGCTGCCAGCCGCTGGGGCCGACCACCGGTTGAAGGCGATCAGCGGCCGAAATCATCGGAACTGAGGCGGGTCCAGCGGTCGCCCACCAATCCACCGATAAAGATGTCGCCGGAGCGGACCGCTTCCGTGACCTCGGCGATCCGCGAGCGGACCATCGTTCCCCCGGCATAGCGGAAGAAGACATTCTTGTAGCCAAAGAGTTGGGATATGAATCTGGTCTGCGTCTGCCCGGTGATGCCCACGCAGCCCATCTCCCATGCGGCGGCGACAAGCGCATCCAGCGTCGCGCCCCAATGCGATCCGAATGCCTGGATTTGCAACAGGTTCGCCATGTCGCCGGCTTGACCATAGAAGGCATAACAACCGAGCATTTTGCCCGTTTCGTCGTAGAT
>NZ_RZPI01001150.1:0-818 GCF_003998715.1 Mesorhizobium sp. M7A.F.Ca.CA.002.15.2.1 | reverse complement strand
GGTCCCCGAAAGGCCGCGGGGGTGGACGAAGGAAAAATCGCTGCCGGAAAAGGTAGCGAAGTCGTTGCGCGCGAGCGTCACCTTGCTCTGCTTGCCGCCGGGCAGCGTCACATCGGCGCTCTCGCCGGGATCGATATCGACCGTCACGCCGTCGATGGTCAGCTTGAAGGCCTTGAGATCCTCGCCTCCGGCCGGTCCGGCGCACAGCGCGATGAGGGTGAGTGCCGCCGCCGATACCATCCGCATGGCTGTTCTCCTGCTTCTTACGACACCCCGCTCAGCGCCTTGATGGCACGGTAGAAGGTCGAGGAAAACAGTTCCGTTGGGTCATACTGCCGCTTCGCCGCCAGGAAGGCCGGCAGTTCGGGATAGGAGGCCAGCAATTCCCTGGCCGTATAATGCAGCTGGTAAGGCAGGAAGAAGCGCCCGCCATGCTTGATCGTCACGTCGATCAGCGCCCGCGTCAGCGCCCGCATCCTGGCATTGCCGTCGGCATCGGTCGGCTGGTTGACGTAGAGCACCAGCGAATAGGCCGGCTCCGGCGCGTAGGTCAGCGCCACATCCTCCCTGTGGACGATGCGCACCGAAGCATTGAGCACCGGCAGCGTCTGCTTGCGCAGGATCTCGCGCGCTTCCGCGATGAATTCGACATAGGCGGCACGCGGAATAAAATATTCGTGCAGGATGTCGGTCTCTTCCATCTGATCGTTGAACAGATAGGGCACCGAATCGTGCATCGGGTTGTTGCGGGTGACGAGACAGGCCTCGCCCTCGGCCATGGCCGAGGGCGAGGCCTGTCTCGTCACCCGCAACAACCC
>NZ_RZPI01000114.1:0-10786 GCF_003998715.1 Mesorhizobium sp. M7A.F.Ca.CA.002.15.2.1 | reverse complement strand
CTTCATGGCTGTCGTCGCCGATCATCCGTTGGCCAAGAAGGCCGCTGCGCACAATCCGGCACTGGCGAAGTTCATCGAGGATATCGGCCATATGGGCACCTCGGTGGCGGCGCTGGAGACAGCTGAGAAGAAGGGTTTTGACACCGGCCTCCGCGTCGTCCATCCGTTTGACGACAACTGGACGCTGCCTGTCTATGTCGCCAATTTCGTGCTGATGGAATACGGCACCGGCGCCATTTTCGGCTGCCCGTCCGGCGACCAGCGCGACCTCGACTTCGCCAACAAATACGGCCTGCCGGTGATTCCGGTGGTGATGCCGGAAGGCGAGAATCCGGCGACGTTCCAGATCATCGATGAAGCCTATGTCGATGACGGCGTGATGATCAATTCGCGCTTTCTCAACGGCTTGAAGCCGGATCAGGCTTTCGACGAAGTCGCCAAACTGCTGGAGCAGAAGACGATCGGCAACCGGCCGATGGCCGAGCGCAAGGTGAATTTCCGTCTGCGCGATTGGGGCATTTCGCGCCAGCGCTACTGGGGCTGCCCTATCCCGATGATCCATTGCGAGGCTTGCGGCGTGGTGCCGGTGCCGAAGGCGGACCTGCCGGTGAAGCTGCCCGACGATGTCGATTTCGACCGCCCGGGCAATCCGCTCGACCGTCATCCGACATGGCGGCATGTGAAATGTCCGCAATGCGGCAGGGATGCGCGGCGCGAAACCGACACGATGGACACGTTCGTCGACTCGTCGTGGTATTTTGCCCGCTTCACCGCGCCGTGGGCACATGAACCGACCGATCCCAAGGCGGCCAACGAATGGCTGCCGGTCGACCAGTATATTGGCGGGATCGAGCACGCGATCCTGCATCTGCTCTATTCGCGCTTCTTCACCCGCGCCATGCGCGAGGCCGGCCATGTCGATCTGGCCGAGCCGTTCAAGGGCCTGTTCACGCAAGGCATGGTGGTGCACGAAACCTATCGTGTTGGCTCGGCATCGAACGGCCGCTGGCTGGCGCCCACCGAAGTTCGGCTGGACGACGTTGACGGCAAGCGCAGCGCCATCGAGATCGCCACCGGCGAGACCGTCTCCATCGGCCCGCTGGAAAAGATGTCGAAGTCGAAGAAGAACACTGTGAGCCCGGAAGACATCACCGATGGCTACGGCGCCGATACGGCGCGCTGGTTCATGCTGTCGGATTCGCCTCCCGAGCGCGATGTCGAGTGGACCGACGATGGCGCCGCCGGCGCGCATCGCTTCATCCAGCGCATCTGGCGCCTGGTGTCGACGGCGGCCGAAACACTGGCCGGCATCAAGCCCGTGGCGGCCAGCAGCGGCGAGGCCGCGGTGGTTTCCAAGGCCGCGCACAAGATACTCAAGGCGGTCGGAGAGGATATCGAGAAGCTCGCTTTCAACCGCGCCATCGCCCGCATCTACGAACTGGCCAACGCGCTGACCACGCCGCTTAACGAGGTGGCAGAAGGCAAGGCCGATGCAGCGCTGAAAGGCGCCTGCCGGCAGGCGGTGGAGATTCTCGTGCATCTGATCGCGCCGGTCATGCCGCATCTGGCCGAGGAGTGCTGGGCAACGCTCGGCGGCACCGATCTCGTTGCCGAACGGCCTTGGCCGGTCTTCGATCCGGCGCTGGTCGTCGACAACGAAGTCACCTATCCGGTACAGGTCAACGGCAAGAAGCGGGGGGATTTGACAATTGCCCGCGACGCGGACCAAGGTGCGGTCGAAAAAGCGGTATTGGCTCTCGACTTCGTGCAGAAAGCACTCGAAGGGAAGGCTCCGCGCAAGGTGATCATCGTGCCGCAGAGGATCGTCAATGTCGTTGCCTGATCGGGAAAAGACAGAGTTGAGCCATTTGCTGCGCCGCATGGCGCTTGCCGGCCTGATAGGTTCGCTCGCGCTTGTCTCGGCCTGCACGGTGCGGCCGCTCTATTCGAGCGCGCCACTGTCGGGTTCGCAGGCCAGTGCCAGTGCCGAACTGGCGTTGATCGGCATCAAGCCGGTCAATACGCGTTACGGCCAACAGGTGCGCAACAATCTCATTTTCGGGTTTGGACGAGGCGCCGGCGAGCCGGCCTCGCCGGCCTATTCGCTCAATCTCGGCGTGACCGAAGCGGTCGAGTCCGCGGCACTTGTGCAGGTCGGAACCGACGAAGACGAGCCGACCGCCGGTTCCGTGACGCTGACCGGCAGCTATACGCTGGCCGATGCGAAGACCGGCGTGGTGATCGCATCCGGCAAGCGTTCGATCACCTCGTCCTTCGACAGGCCGCGTCAGGAATTCGCCGCATACCGGGCGCAGATCGACGCCGAGAATCGCGCGGCGCGAGAGTTGGCGGAAGCGCTGCAGCTGTCCATTGCCCAGGACCTTGTCCGGCACGGCAAGACCGGCTAGCGCACCTCATCTGCTTCACGAAAACGGTCTGGCGCCCCAGGCATGACGGGATGATCGTGGGATCATGACCAGATTCCCGAACAGAGCCAGATTCTGAACAGAGATTGGCCGAAGAGACCCATCGGCCTGCTATGGCACAGCGAGTAGATCGCGCCACCGCGGTGGGTGCGGCGAGGCGACGATCGTGCCGCGTCGCTCGCGAAGATTTTGGCGCTCAGGATCGTAGGCGACCCATCCGGGAAGCAACTGTTAACCACTCGCTCCCTATTGCTCGGCAGACATTTCAGAGTGAGTCTTGAGAATGGAAGCCAAGCGTTTTTCCCGGGTCAATTTGTCGACGGCCGCACCGCCTGATGATCCCGAGGGGAAGCGCTTCGAGAGCATCGGCGACAGGGGTGATCAGCGAAGTTCTTCCGCCGCAGGCGCCCTTGATCGTATGGCTCGCAAGGAGCCGGACGGTCGGCAGCCCGCCACACGCCAGGCCGGCTATTCCGCGCCTATGGTCGATCTCGGCGGCAACAAGCGGCCCTATATGGAGCCGCGGAGTGGCTCGGACGACACGCCTTCGAAAATCGGCGATATCGAGAGCCCTGCCTGGCAGGAATATTTCTTCCTTGCACCCAACGTGCGTTTTACACGCACGCCGGATTATGAGGCCAGGAAGCATCATCCGCAGCACGAGCGTGTCGTCGAACACGGCGCGACGCGCCCGGCACAGCAAGCCGTTGCGCAACCCATGGTCGGCAGGGCGTCCTCCGCGCCCTCGCTCCTGGCATTGCCGGCGTCGGTGAAAAGCCCTGCCTCCCAGCCGCAGACCGGGCACGCCACGCAAGGGCCACTGCCGCCGGCTGCTGCTTTTGTCCCGTCCGTGCGCGCCAGGGAGAGGGTGCCAGCCGTTGCGCCGGTGCCGCCGAGGACGGTCGCAACGAGACGGGCATCCGCGCGTGCGTCCGTTGCTCCGGGCGCCCCGATCAAAACCGAAAGGCTGCGCTGGCCCTATCTTTCGGATCATGCCTTCTTCGAGGCTATGGCACCCTATCTGGTCGACGTTTCGCCGCCGGCCCGGCAAACCGGTTCAGCGTCGCCTGCGCCGCTCGCCGCAGCGCCAGTCACCACTATGCCGATCGACATCCGTCCGACGACAGGGACCGATGCCACCGCCTTGTTTCGTGTCATCGACTGCCTGCCGGGCCAGGCCTTGAAGCCGTTGCCGGATGTTTGGCCGGCCAATTCGAACCAGGCCGTCGCCCAACCTGACGTGCCGGCGAGCAATGCGCCGTCGCCGGTCCAGCCTGTCGCAATTCCAGCCGCCAAAAGCGTCGCCGTTTCCGCGCCGGCCGCGCCAAGTGCGAACGTCCCTGCCAAGGCCGTTGGCGCCCGCTCTGCACGCTTGCCTGGGGCTGGAAAGGTCGTGCTGTCAACCGCGGGCGATCCCTATGAGCTTCCCTCGGAAGAGCTGTTGCAGCAGCCACCGGAGGGACAAGGCTTCTACATGTCGCAGGAGCGGCTCGAGCAGAACGCGGATCTGCTGGAAAGCGTGCTCGAAGACTTCGGCGTGCGTGGCGAGATCATTCATGTTCGTCCCGGCCCGGTCGTCACGCTCTATGAATTCGAGCCGGCGCCGGGCGTCAAATCTTCTCGCGTCATCGGGCTTGCCGACGATATCGCCCGCTCCATGTCGGCGATTTCGGCGCGCGTCGCCGTCGTGCCCGGCCGCAACGTCATCGGCATCGAGCTTCCGAACGAGATGCGCGAAACCGTCTATTTCCGGGAACTGATCGAATCCGAGGGCTTCCGCAAGACAAGCTGCAAGCTGGCGCTGTGTCTCGGCAAGACGATCGGGGGTGAGCCGGTCATCGCCGAGCTGGCGAAGATGCCGCATCTGCTCGTGGCCGGAACCACCGGCTCCGGCAAGTCGGTCGCCATCAACACCATGATCCTGTCGTTGCTCTATCGGCTGAAGCCGGAAGAATGCCGGCTGATCATGGTCGATCCCAAAATGCTCGAACTCTCTGTCTATGACGGCATCCCGCATCTTCTGACGCCCGTCGTCACGGATCCCAAGAAAGCCGTCACGGCGCTCAAATGGGCGGTGCGCGAAATGGAGGACCGGTATCGCAAGATGGCGCGGCTCGGTGTGCGCAACATCGACGGCTACAACGAGCGCGCCGCCCAAGCCCGCGACAAGGGCGAAACCGTCGTCATGACGGTGCAGACCGGCTTCGAAAAGGGCACCGGCGAACCGCTTTTCGAACAGCAGGAAGTAGACCTGGCGCCGATGCCCTACATCGTCGTCATCGTCGACGAGATGGCCGACCTGATGATGGTCGCCGGCAAGGAGATCGAAGGCGCCATCCAGCGTTTGGCGCAGATGGCGCGTGCTGCCGGCATCCACCTGATCATGGCAACGCAGCGTCCCTCGGTCGACGTCATCACGGGCACGATCAAGGCCAATTTCCCGACCCGGATTTCCTTCCAGGTGACGTCGAAGATCGACAGCCGCACCATCCTGGGCGAGCAGGGCGCCGAGCAGCTGCTCGGCCAGGGCGACATGCTGCACATGATGGGTGGCGGGCGCATTTCGCGCGTGCATGGGCCGTTTGTCTCCGACGCGGAGGTAGAGCACGTCGTGGCGCATCTCAAGGCGCAGGGCCGGCCTGAATATCTGGAAACCGTGACCGCCGACGAGGATGAGGAAGAAATCGACGAGGACCAGGGCGCGGTCTTCGACAAGGGATCGGTTGCAGCCGAAGACAGCGATGCGATCTACGACGAGGCGGTCAAGGTGGTGGTGCGCGACAAGAAGTGTTCGACCTCCTACATCCAGCGCCGCCTCGGCATCGGCTACAACCGCGCCGCATCCCTGGTCGAGCGTATGGAAAAGGAAGGATTGGTCGGCGCACCCAACCATGTTGGCAAACGCGAAATCATCATGGGCCGGCGCCAGCCGGCGACCGTGCCTGAGGATGACGGCGCGGACTGAGCGACCCCGGCCGTTATGGGATCATGCTTCAGGGGATGCTTCAGCTGCGGGTCAAGCTCGTGAATTCCATCACCTATCCCAGCCTAAACCTTAAGCATCTACACTAGCGGTTAGTGACGGCCTTTCCAATGCTGACGACCACATAGGATAACCAGCCAATGACATGCCCGAAGAAATAGATGCACAGTCCCAAATATGTAAGCAACGCAATCACAAATAGCTTCTCACCTAACGCAACATTCGTCACGAAGCCTTGAGGCAACAGGGCAAGAATCCAACCGAAGTGAAGGCCCCAGCTACACCCCCATTGACCACACGTCCGGTTGGCACTCAGCACCGTTGCGCCAAGCCACACGACCGAAATCACTATGAAACTCACCCACGAATAACGTTTGTCCCGAATGAGGCCGTAGATTGAAAATGCCTTTGCGAAAGCGAGTCCTATTGATGCAAGAACAGAAAAGGCGATTGAGATTAGAAGGCTCATGTTCGACCCAGTAGCTAAAACATCGAAGCTACAGCCAGCACCTTTACAAAGGGTTCGACCAAGTCATCGTTTTTTAAGTTCGTCGAAGGGCATCTCTCTAGCGTGATATCCAGGGTATGCTTCAGCAGCGTGTCGATCTGGTGAACTCGATCAAATATCCTGTTTTGAACTTGTCGCTCTCGATTTCAGCTGGATGCAATGCTGCGATGCAGTAAAGCCAAAAGAGCTAGTGCAAGGCACCCAAAAACAAAGACATGGAAAGTCACCCCACCCGCAGCACATAAAAAAGACCGGTTGCCCGGTCTTTTTTCACTGCAAGCGCATTGGCTTCAGCCGATCGCCATCTCAGCCAATCGATTGGCCGGTCTTGGCCCAGTCGGCGAGGAAGGCGGCGAGGCCCTTGTCGGTCAGCGGATGGTTGACCAGGGCCTTCAGGGTCGCCGGCGGCGCGGTCACGACATCGGCGCCGATGAGTGCCGCCTGCTTGACGTGGTTCACGGTGCGCACCGAGGCGACGAGGATCTCGGTCTGGAAATCGTAATTATCATAGATCTGCCGGATTTCCTGGATCAGCTCCATGCCGTCGATGCCGATGTCGTCGATGCGGCCGACGAAGGGCGAGATGAACGAGGCGCCGGCCTTGGCCGCCAGCAGCGCCTGGTTGGCCGAAAAGCACAGGGTGACGTTGACCAGGCGGTTCATCTCGGTGCGGATCGTCTTGCAAGCCTTGAGACCGTCCAGCGTCAGCGGCACTTTGATGCAGACATTGTCGGCGATCTTGGCCAGAACCTTGGCCTGCTGCATCATCTCGGAATATTCGGTGGCGGTGACTTCAGCCGAAACCGGACCCTTGACGATGTCGCAAATCTGTTTGGTGACCTCGGCGATCTTGCCGCCGGATTTGAGGATCAGCGACGGATTGGTGGTGACGCCGTCGAGCAGCCCCAGATCGTTCAGCTCACGGATATCCTTGACGTCGGCGGTGTCGACAAAAAATTTCATGGCGGGTCTCCTGAAGATTTTCATGTGCATGTCATGCACATTTGGGGTCGGCCTTTGATCTAGACCAAAGTCAGGGCAAGGTCACGCCTCATGATCGAAGATTCGCCCTTTGTCGCAGCCGCACCGGTGCTGGTGCCGATGCCCGCCGAACGCCCCTACACCTACGCCGTGCCGGCCGGCATGCGCGTGGTGCCGGGCTCGATCGTGCGTGTGCCGCTCGGGCCGCGCCAGGTCGCCGGCATCGTCTGGGATGGCGCGGTCGAGAAGGTCGACGCGAAAAAGCTGCGTCCTATCGAACAGGTCTTCGACTGCCCGCCGATCGACCGCGCGATGCGCCGTTTCGTCGACTGGGTGGCGCAGTACACGCTATCGCCGCCCGGCATGGTGGCGCGCATGCTGCTCAGGGCGCCGGAGGCTTTCGACCCCGAACCGTGGATCGAGGGGTTGCAGCGCACGCTTCTCGCACCTGACCGGATGACGGGCGCCAGGCAGCGCGTGCTGGAGACGGCCGAAGGCGGCCTTGCCTGGACGCGCTCCGGCCTCGCTCACGCCGCCGGCGTGTCCTCGACGGTGATCGACGGCCTGAGGGCGCAAGGCGTGTTCGAGACCGTGATGATCCCGCCGCGCCCGGTGGTGGCCGCGCCCGATCCCGGCTACGCTATTCCGGAACTGATGCCGGACCAGGGCGCCGCGGCGCAGATGCTGCGCGCCAATGTCGCAGCCGGCGTGTTCAACGTCGCGCTGCTCGACGGCGTCACCGGATCCGGTAAGACCGAGGTCTATTTCGAGGCTGTGGCGGCTGCGCTCGACCAGGGCAGGCAGGTGCTGATCCTGCTGCCGGAAATCGCGCTGACGCATGCCTTTCTCGAGCGCTTCCAGCAGCGCTTCGGCGCCAAGCCGGGCGAATGGCATTCCGACCTGCCGCCGCGGAGGCGCGAGCGGGTTTGGCGGCAAGTGGCGGAGGGCGGCGTGCGGGTCGTCGCCGGCGCGCGCTCGGCGCTGTTCCTGCCGTTCAAGGAGCTCGGCCTTATCGTCGTCGACGAGGAGCACGACCCTGCCTACAAGCAGGAGGACCGCGTCTTCTACAATGCGCGCGACATGGCGGTGGTGCGCGGCCATATCGGCAGCTTCCCCGTGGTGCTGGCGTCGGCGACGCCGTCGGTCGAAAGCCGGGTCAATGCCAGCCAAGGTAAATATAACAGGGCGGTGCTTTCCGCTCGCTTCGCCGAGGCGGCGCTTCCGCATCTGAAGGCGGTCGACATGCGGCGTGCGCCGCCGGCGCGTGGCGGTTTCCTGTCGCCGGTGCTGCTCGACCAGATGCGCCAGACGCTGGAGAGGAAGGAGCAGTCGCTGCTGTTCCTCAACCGGCGCGGCTATGCGCCGCTGACCCTGTGCCGGGTCTGCGGCCATCGTTTCGGCTGCCCGGTCTGCTCGGCCTGGCTGGTCGAGCACCGGTTTCGCGGGCAACTGGTCTGCCATCATTGCGGGCACAATGAGCGCCGCCCCGAAGCCTGCCCGGAATGCGGCACGCTCGATCATCTGGTCGCCTGCGGACCGGGTGTCGAGCGCATCGCCGAAGAGGTCGTGACGCATTTCCCCGACGCGCGCACCATCGTCTTGTCGTCAGACCTGATGGGCGGCGTGCGGCGGCTGCGGCTGGAGCTGGAGGCGATCGCCGACGGCGAGGCCGATATCGTCATCGGCACGCAGCTCGTCGCCAAGGGCCACAATTTCCCTAATATGACCCTGGTCGGCGTCGTCGATGCCGATCTCGGCCTTGCCAACGGCGATCCACGCGCCGCCGAACGCACATTCCAGTTGCTCAGCCAGGTGACAGGCCGCGCCGGCCGCACCGGCAAGAAGAGCCTTGGACTGCTGCAGACCTTCCAGCCCGACCATCCGGTGATGCGGGCGATCGTCTCCGGCGACGCCGAGGCTTTTTACGAGCGCGAGATTGCCGAGCGCGAACGGGCCGCCCTGCCGCCCTTCGGCCGGCTCGCCGGCGTCATCGTCAGCGCGGTGACGCGAGCGGAAGCCGAGGGCCATGCACGCGGCCTGCGCCGCGCAGCACCCGAGGCGTCAGATCTGTTCGTGCTGGGTCCAGCCGAGGCGCCGCTGTCCCTGCTCGGCGGCCGCCACCGCTTCCGCCTGCTGATCCAGGGCGAACGGCGCGCCGACATGCAAGGTTTTATCAGGGCCATGCTGGCCAACGGGCCGAAGCAACGCGGCTCGGTCCGGGTGCAGGTCGACGTCGACCCGCAGAGTTTTTTGTAAGGTTGCGCTTTCAGCGATAGGTTGCCCGCAAGCCAGCGAGATGTGGAAACTCATATGAAGACCCTTGGCCTGCTCGGCGGCATGAGCTGGGAATCGACCGCCATCTACTATCGCCTGCTCAACGAGATCGTGCGCGAACGGCTGGGTGGGCTGCATTCCGCGAAACTGCTTCTGTGGTCGTTCGACTTTGCCGAAATCGCCGAGCGGCAGCATCACGGCGACTGGGACGGTGCCGGCGTGCTCCTCGTAGAAGCGGCGCGCAAGCTTGAGGCCGGCGGCGCGGAAGGTCTGCTTTTGTGCACCAACACCATGCACAAACTGGCCGATCAGGTGCAGGCGTCGGTGTCGATCCCGCTGATCCACATCGCCGATGCCACCGCAGTGGCGGTCAAGCGTGCCGGAATGCAGCGTCCGGCGCTGCTGGCGACGCGCTTCACCATGGAGCAGGATTTCTACAAGGGCCGGCTCGCTGACAGATTTGGCTTGGACCCCGTGGTGCCGGATGCGGCCGGGCGCGACATGGTCCATCGCGTCATCTACGACGAGTTGTGCCAGGGCATGGTCAAGGAGACTTCAAAGGCGGCCTATATCGCCGAGACCGAACGCCTGCGCCGCGAAGAGGCGGCCGACAGCGTCATCATGGGCTGCACCGAGATCACCATGCTCATCGGCCAGCAGGATTTCGACATCCCGGTCTTCGACACGACGCGCATCCATGTCGAGGCGGCTGTGGAATTCGCGCTCGGTTGATGCGCGCTGCCTAAAGTACCTGGACCCATCTGGCGCGGGGGCTTTCCTCCGTTAGAATGCCCGGAATTTCAAAACAGGCATCTCGAGGGGACAAGATGGATTTTGCGCTTCCATGGCCGACGAGCCAGGGCGAATGGCTGGCTTGGTCGAGCGCCGTCTTCACGGTGCTGCTCGGGCTTTTGTTCTTCCTGGCGCCGGGTCTCGCCTTTCGTGCCCTGCGCCTGCAGGTCAAGCCAGAGAAGGCTGCGGCGATCGCCGAGGGGCGCGGCAGGATGTCGGGCTTTTATCTGGGTGTCGGCCTGTGCTGTATCCTGCTGGCGCAGCCGCTGATCTACATGGCGCTTGGCTTCTCCTGGCTGTTCACTGCCTTCGGCCGGCTGCTGTCGATGATGTCTGATGGCGCCAACACGCCTTTCAATTGGGTTTCCATTGTGCTGGAATTGGTCCTGGCGGCGTTGCCGCTCGCCTTCGCCTTCGGCTTTCTGCCCTGAATCATTGGGTATTCCGCGATCGAAGACGGGCGACTTTCGCCGGATGCGACAATAGTGCCTGAAAACCATGCGGAACGACGCATTGCGGTCTTAAAATGCCTGTGCTAGACGGCAATCGACTTTCGGCCGGGGATAGCGGAAGCCGCGCCTCCGTGCTCGAAAAAATGCAGTAAGGTCAAAGATTTAGCCAGAGTTTTTGCTCGCGCCAACAATCTACGGCCTGTCAGACAAGAGAAAAGACGGTCCGTGGCTCAATCGTCATCGCCAATCTCAGGTGTCGCAGAACGCTATGCGGGTTCGCTGTTCGAACTCGCCCTGCAGGCAAATTCCGTGGCCAAGGTCGAAGCCGGCCTCAACAGTTTCGAAATCATGCTCGCGGGCAGCGCTGGTC
>NZ_RZPI01001149.1:0-820 GCF_003998715.1 Mesorhizobium sp. M7A.F.Ca.CA.002.15.2.1 | reverse complement strand
TGCCGAAGGCGGGCGCGCCGGATTTCATGTCGACATTGGAGGAGAACGAGCCGTAGACGACCGGCGCACCCGGCCTCACGATCTGCGCCAGCGTCAGCCCGGCCAGCGCTTCGGCATGCTGCAGCGTCAGCGCGCCGGCGACCGTTATCGGCGCCATGGCGCCCGCCAGGCAGAACGGCGTGATGACGGAGACCTGCCCCGCGCGAGCGAAATCGATGATGCCTTGCGCCATCGGAATGTCGAGCTGACGCGGCGAGTTGGTGTTGATGACGGTGTAGCAATGCGCGCTTGCCAGAAACTCCTCTTCCGACAAGCCGCGCGCCAGCCGCAGCATCTCGAACCCGTCCTCGACTTGCGGCGTTCCGCGCGCGAAGACGAACGGGAGCTTGTCCGACAGCGTCAACTGCGCGCGGTTGACGGCATAGTGCCGAAAGCGGTTGTCGACATCCTGCGGTTCGATGCAGGGCCCCAGCATATGCAGCACATCGAAATGCTGCACCAGCCGCATCAGATCCTCGAAATCCGCCAGTGTTCCCGGCCGCCGGCCGCGCTCGAGATCGGTGACGTTCGGCGCCCCGCACCCGGCCAGGAAGGTCATCGAGCCGAGCTCCAGCGTCAGATCGCGGGCGCGCGAACCGGCGTAAGCGTGGATCGACTTCGGCGCCGAGGCGAGTGCCGCCGTCACCATGTCACGGCCGATGCGCACCATGTCGGTGTCTGGATCGACCAGGGCGCCGGCATTGGCAAAATGCTCACGCGCTTGCGGCAGCAGCACCTTGATGCCGAGCTCTTCCAGCACCCGCAGCGCCGTGTCGTGGAT
>NZ_RZPI01001148.1:0-821 GCF_003998715.1 Mesorhizobium sp. M7A.F.Ca.CA.002.15.2.1 | reverse complement strand
CAAGAGTCCAAAGGATGATGGCGAGATCGGCCGCCAGTACCGGCCCGGCCATGCCGACTACACCTATGACGTCAAATACGGGGTGCGCGATTATCGTGGCGGCGGCCGCTCCTCGGCCCGCGAGACGGCAGCCAGAGTGGCGGCCGGTGCCTTGGCGCGCAAGGTGGTGCCCGGCGTGGTGGTGCGCGGTGCGCTGGTGTCGATGGGCGAGAAATCCATCGATCGCGCCAACTGGAACTGGAATTTCATCGGCGATGCGGAAAATCCGTTCTTCACCCCCGATCCGGCTTCCGTTCCTGTCTTCACGCAGTATCTCGACGGCATCCGCAAGGCGGGCTCCTCGGTCGGTGCGGTGATCGAGATCGTCGCCGACGGCGTTCCACCGGGCCTCGGCGCGCCGATCTATGCCAAGCTCGACCAGGACATCGCCTCCGGCCTGATGTCGATCAACGCGGTCAAGGGCGTCGAGATCGGCAACGGCTTCGAGGCCGCCCGCATCACCGGCGAGCAGAATGCCGACGAGATGCGCATCGGCAATGACGGCAAGCCGGTGTTCCTGTCCAACAATGCCGGCGGCATCCTCGGCGGCATCTCGACCGGCCAGGCAATCGTCGCCCGTTTCGCCGTCAAGCCGACCTCGTCGATCCTGACCCCGCGAAAGTCGATCGATAAGGACGGCAAGGACGTCGAGATCATGACCAAGGGCCGCCACGATCCATGCGTCGGCATCCGCGCCGTGCCGATCGGCGAGGCAATGGTTGCCTGTGCGATCGCCGATCATTATCTGCGGCATCGGGGACAGACGGGGAGGGGAATAGGGG
>NZ_RZPI01001147.1:0-821 GCF_003998715.1 Mesorhizobium sp. M7A.F.Ca.CA.002.15.2.1 | reverse complement strand
GTCTTCAACTGGGGCGGCGGCTCTTATTGGCTGATGGGCTCCTACTATCTCCGGGAATTCCATATGCGCTGGTTCGAGAGCCATGCGGCGGAGGGCGTCACCATCGCCGACCTCTCCGACACGATGAGCGGCTTCCTGCTCACGGGGCCGAATGCGCGGGAGATTCTGGAGCGCACGACGCATCAGGATGTTTCCGGCGCAGCATTGCCGTTCATGGCCTGTGGCGCATTCGACATCGGTATGGTGCAGGCACGTGTGGCGCGGCTGTCGATCGCGGGCGAACTCGGCTTCGAAATCAGTTGCCCCGTGACCATGCACGCCACGTTGCGCGACACGCTGCTGGCTGCGGGCGAGGATCTGGGCCTTGCTGAAATCGGCTACTATGCGCTCAATGCGCTGCGGCTGGAGAAGAGCTTTGGCATCTGGTCGCGTGAATTCACGCAAGGCTATACGCCGGGCCAGACCGGTCTCGACCGCTTCATCGCTTTCGGCAAGAGCGACTTCATCGGCCGCGAAGCAGCGTTGAAACAGCGGGAGGCCGGCAGCGGCCAATGCCTGGTGACGCTGGAAATCGATGCGCTCGACGCCGATGCCAGCGGTTTTGAGCCTGTCTGGCATCAGGGCCGACGCGTCGGCTTCGTCACCTCGGGCGGCTATGGCTATACGGTCGGCAAGAGCCTGGCGCTGGCTCTGGTCGACCGCGATTTCGCGGGCGAGGGCACCGCGCTCTCCGTGCATGTCGTGGGTGAGGAACGGCCGGCGCGTGTCGTCGCGGCCTCGCCCTACGATCCCCTGGGCAAGGCAATGCGGCAATGAGGAGG
>NZ_RZPI01001146.1:0-825 GCF_003998715.1 Mesorhizobium sp. M7A.F.Ca.CA.002.15.2.1 | reverse complement strand
TTGTAGAAGCGAGTGTTTTCGAGCAGCAGCACGTCGCCCTTGTTCATGGCGGCGACAGCGCTTCCGGCCGTGTCGCCGACGCAATCCGAGGCGAAACCGACGGGGCGGCCGAGCACTTCTGCCGTGGCTTTGGCGATCGGCTCCAGCGAGAATTCGGGCGAAGGCCCATCCTTGGGTCGGCCGAAATGGGCGAGCAGGATGACCTTGGCGCCCTTGGCCGATAGCTCGGCGATGGTCGGTGCGATGCGTTCGATGCGGGTGGCGTCGGTGACTTTGCCCTCAGTGACAGGCACGTTGAGGTCGACGCGCACCAGCACGCGCTTGCCGCTGATGTTGCCGATATCGTCGAGTGTCTTGAAGGCGGCCATGCGGGTTCCTTTCGCGAAAAACCGGGGGACCATACCCCGCATCGGCGACGATGCAAGGCTTAGGGCGCGCTCGAACCGAAATTTTGAAGTGGGCACGATCTTGCACTGGCGGGCGGATGAATGGCTCCGCTCAATAGCGGGTTTGTCAGCTTTCGGTTGCTGCCTTTTCCGGCGCTGGCTCTGGGGCCGGTTTCTCGTCCGCCCGCGCCTCGTCCGCCTGCGCCTCGGTCGGCTTGCGCCAATTGCGGATGAAGGCGGAAAGACGGTCGCCGATTTCTCCGGCGCTGAGGAAGACCGGCACCCGCGCCACCGGCGCGGTCGGCTCGAACGACAGGCCGAGGCCTATGATCTTCCCCTTGTCGTCGACGTCGCGGACGATCAGTTCTATCGGGCCGAGCAGGACGCGGTCGGCATATTCGGCATGGCCGCCGAGCCGCGCCGTGACCAGCGCTCCAAC
>NZ_RZPI01001145.1:0-830 GCF_003998715.1 Mesorhizobium sp. M7A.F.Ca.CA.002.15.2.1 | reverse complement strand
CTGTTCGACCTTGCCGTTGACCTCGATGTAGACGTTCCTGGAGCCGTTGACCATGATGTCGGCGATGTCGTCGCGGGCGAGCAGCGGCTCGAGCGGCCCATAGCCGAGCACGTCGTTGCAGATGTCCTCGAGCAGCTCTTCCTGCTCGGCGATCGTCATTGCGAAGTTCTTGATCGCGATGATGTCGTTGACGATATCGCGGATTTCCTCGCGCGCACTTTCAGGATCAAGCTTGGAAAGCTGCGACAGATCTATGGTGTCGATGAGTGCGGAGAAGACCTGGCTCTTGGTATCGTAATAGGTTTCGCTTTTTTCGCGCTGTGCCCGCTTCGGCTCAGGCGCCAATGGCGGTGCCTCGACCGCACGGCGCGCCGGCGGCGCGACAGGCGCGCTTGGCGCCGCGGGCCGTGTCAGAACCGCCGTGTCCACGGAACCTGCAGCCGGTGGCGCAACAGGCGCCGGTGCTGGCTGGCGAAATTCCGGCGTGAACCGGTTGCCGTCGTCGCTGCCTCTTTTACCAAACATGATCGACTACCGATTCCACTGCTGAAGCGTCACTTCTTGTTGCGCGAGAGCTTGCCGAGCAGGCTGCCGAGCCCGGCCTTCTTCCTGATCTTGATTTCGCTGCGCCCGGTCAGCACATGCGCCATTTCGTTGATCATTGCGACGATCGGGTTCTTGGCATCCATTTCGCCAAGCATGCGTCCGTTGTTGGCGGCATTGCCGAACAGCAAGGGATCAAAAGCAATGACCGACATTGGCGACAGACCGAGCGGCTCGGCGAAATCGGCCGGCGAAATCTCCGGGCGTTTCGGGACGCCGGCCTGGTT
>NZ_RZPI01001144.1:0-833 GCF_003998715.1 Mesorhizobium sp. M7A.F.Ca.CA.002.15.2.1 | reverse complement strand
GGCTATGATCGCGGTGATCGAGAAATTGTCGCGCGACGCGGCAGCCGATGGTTGGCCGGGCCTGCTGATCGGCGACATTTCGCAGCCGCGCGGCGGCCCGATGCTGACCGGGCATGCCTCGCACCAGATCGGGCTCGACGCCGACATCTGGCTGACGCCGATGCCCAGCCGCCCGCTGTCGATGGCGCAGCGCGAATCGATGAGCGCCACCTTGATGGTCGATGAGAAGACCCATCTGGTGAAGGACGCGCTGTGGACGCCGGCGCACACAAGGCTTCTGAAGCGGGCGGCGAGCTACAGCCAGGTCGAGCGCATCCTGGTCAATCCGGGCATCAAGAAGAAACTCTGCGACACCGTCAGGGGCGACCGCGGCTGGCTGCGCAAGATCCGGCCGTTTTGGGGCCACGACTATCATTTTCACATGCGCATCGGCTGTCAGCCGGGATCCCCCGGCTGCAAGGCGCAGGAAGCGACGCCGGACGATGACGGTTGCGGCAAGCCATTGGCCTGGTGGTTCACGCAGGAGCCGTGGCGGCCCAACAAGAACCCGGATGCCCCCAAGGCACGCGACCTGATGACGATGGCGAACCTGCCGAGCGAATGCCGCGCCGTGCTCGACGCGCCGGGGCCGGCCTCGGCCGAGGCGGCGACCTATCATGGCGGCGGCGTGCCGGTCGCGGCTGCCGCACCCGAACCCGAAGCGCCGTCATTGTCCGCCACGCCGGCCGCCGCCGGCTTGCCAAGTACGGTGAACGCCGTCACGGCGACCCCCGAGACCGGCGTGCCGCTGCCGCGACCGCGGCCGCCAGGAAACTGACGGTCACGGCCCAATC
>NZ_RZPI01001143.1:0-833 GCF_003998715.1 Mesorhizobium sp. M7A.F.Ca.CA.002.15.2.1 | reverse complement strand
CAAACTGGCCGAGCCGGACATGCGCCATGGCGCGTGCGCCCAGCATGCCGAACAGCAGCGGGTCGAACGGGCTGAGATGGCGCGAATGATCGGAAGAGCCTATCGCCGCTCGCGGGTCGCCCGACTGCGAATGCACGAAGGACAAAGCGTAGTGGCCGAGCGCGAAGTTGGGGCTGAGATCGACCGCCCGCTCGAGTTCGAGCAGCGAGCCGTCCTGCTCGCCGCGCAGCCACAGCGCCCGGCCCATCGCCCAATGGGCGGCCGGATTGTGGTCGTCGACCAGCAGGCTGTGGCCGGCGCTCTCGAAGGCCAGCGCGCTTTCGCGGTCGCGATCGCCCCAGCGCTGGAAGGCGTTCTGCCAGTGGGTGAAGGACAGGCCGGCATAGGCACGGGCGAAGGTCGGGTCGAGCTGCAAGGCCTGGGCAAAGAAATGCCGCGCCTGCTCGTTTTCGGCCTGGGTGAAGCGGTACATGTGCCAGAGGCCGCGATGGTACGCCTCCCAGGCGTTGAGCGAGCTGGGCGCCTTCAGCATGGCGCGGTTGCGCTCGACCGTTTCGATCTCGGCCGAGATCGAGGAGACGATGCTGTTGCCGATGTCGTCGAGCACGGAAAAGATGTCATCGGGCCTGCGCTCGAAGGTCTCGGCCCAGACGATCCTGGCGCTGCGCACCTCGATCAGCTCGACGCTGACGATGAGGCGGCCGGACGGGCTGCGCACCGTGCCGGTGGCGACATAGTCGACATTCAGCCGGCGGCCGGCATCCTCGGGCGCGATGTTCTGCTCTGCCAGCGCAAACACCGATCCGCGCGCGATGACGAAGAAATCCCTGAGC
>NZ_RZPI01001142.1:0-834 GCF_003998715.1 Mesorhizobium sp. M7A.F.Ca.CA.002.15.2.1 | reverse complement strand
GCGCGGTTTCATCCACCAGACTGCGGATGATGCCGGTCTCGACAATATCTTCGCCAAGGAGACGGTGACAGCCTATATCGGCTTCGACGCGACCGCCAAGAGCCTGCACGCCGGCTCGCTGATCCAGATCATGATGCTGCACTGGCTGCAGCAGACCGGTCACCGGCCGATCGCGCTGATGGGCGGCGGCACCTCGATGATCGGCGACCCGTCGTTCAAGGATGAGGCGCGCAAGCTTTTGACCCCGCAGGACATCGAAGACAATCTTGCCGGTATCCGCCGCAACTTCATGCCCTACCTCAAATTCGGCAGCGGTCCCAACGACGCCATCATGGTCAACAACGCCGATTGGCTGATGGAGATCAACTACGTCAATTTCCTGCGCGATGTCGGTCGTCACTTTTCGGTCAACCGCATGCTGGCCTTCGATTCCGTCAAGCTGCGGCTCGATCGCGAGCAGTCGCTGTCGTTCCTCGAATTCAACTACATGATCCTGCAGGCCTATGATTTCGTCGAGCTCTACAAGCGTCTCGGCTGCCGCCTGCAGATGGGCGGCTCCGACCAGTGGGGCAACATCATCAACGGCATCGATCTCGGCCGCCGCACGGAGGACGCGCAGCTCTATGCACTGACCACGCCGCTGCTCACCACCTCGTCGGGCGCCAAGATGGGCAAGTCGGCGTCGGGCGCGGTCTGGCTCGACGCGGAGATGCTGAGCCCCTACGAATTCTGGCAGTACTGGCGCAACACCGAGGATGCCGACGTCGCCCGCTTCCTGAAGCTCTACACGACGCTGCCGCTGGACGAGGTGGCGCGGCTCGAGCGGCTCGGCGG
>NZ_RZPI01001141.1:0-836 GCF_003998715.1 Mesorhizobium sp. M7A.F.Ca.CA.002.15.2.1 | reverse complement strand
TCAGGATCTGCAAAATCCGCTCGCCGTCGGTGGGGAATCCTTGCACAAGTGGTTTGTCGACACCCGCACCTTCCGCGAGATGGTGCTCGGACAAGATGGCGGCACCACCGACGTCAACGAGGCGTTCGCGGCGCGCAGCTTCGAAAATGTCGGCGCCTGGATCCTCGGCCGCAACATGTTCGGACCGATCCGCGGCGAATGGCCTGACGACAGCTGGAAAGGCTGGTGGGGCGACAACCCGCCCTATCATGTGCCGGTTTTCGTGCTGACCCATCACAAGCGGGAACCGATCACGATGGAGGGCGGCACCACTTTCCACTTCGTCGTCGACGGCATCCATTCAGCTCTTGAACAGGCAAAGGCTGCCGCTGGCGGCAAGGATGTGCGGGTCGGCGGCGGCGTCGCCACCATACGGCAATATCTGCAGGAAAAACTGATCGACGAGATGCATCTGGCGATCGCGCCGCTGCTGCTGGGCACGGGCGAGAACCTTTTTGCCGGCCTGGACATGCTCAAGCTCGGCTATGTCTGCAGCGAGCAGGTGGCGACCCCGCTCGCGACGCACGTCACCATCAAGCGGGCGTAAGGTGGAGAGCCAATCTCTCCCCTCGTGGGGGAGATCGCAGCTTCGTCTGCCTCAATACTTCTCCGGCACGTAGAGCTCGCGCGGCAGCACCTGGCGTTCGTATTCGGGGTTGAAGACGCGCTCCGGCAAAGTGATCTCCTCGTGCGGCACTTCCTCGTAAGGCAGCTGCTTGAGCAGATGGTCGATGCAGTTCAGCCGCGCGCGTTTCTTGTCGTTGCCCTCGACGATGAACCAGGGCGCTTCCGGGATG
>NZ_RZPI01001140.1:0-842 GCF_003998715.1 Mesorhizobium sp. M7A.F.Ca.CA.002.15.2.1 | reverse complement strand
CATCATCGGCGTCGGCGCCGCCCGCCGCGTCTCGGCCGTGCGCTGGGGCATTGCCGGCAACATCGTCATCGCCTGGATCGTTACCTTGCCGGCCACCGCTTTGATTTCGGCGCTCACCTACCTCGCGGTTGGCCTGGCGAGGTGAGGTGAAGAAATCTACCTGTCCACAAGGTTCAGGATGTTGCCGTCTGGATCCTTGAACCAGGCAACTTTCATTCCGTAACCGACGTGGAGATCGCCCTCCAGCGTCAAGCCCGGCATCTGATAGTGCTCGAAGGCGACGCCCTTCGACTTCAGCTCCTTGACGATGTTGCCGATCTCGTCGCCAACCATCCAGGTCACCGCTGTCGCCTTGTTGGTTCCGGCAAATTGGGAATGATAGACGTTGAGGGTGGTATCGCCGCTTTTGTACACGATCAGTTCGCCCCCCTCATCCTGCACCTGTTTCAGGCCAAGCGTTCCTTCGTAGAAAGCCTTGGCCTTTGCCAGATCGCTTACCGCCAGATTTGCCGTTGCGTTGCTGTTTGCGAGCATAATCGCCTCCTTCTCGGCTTGTCGGTCCCGTGCTGGTCGTTGAAATAGGTCGCTGCGATCGTTTGGCGACTGTCGGCTGGATTGATTGCTGGCCGCATCGGCGCTCGCTTATCTGGAGGACGTTTGGCGCGGATGAAATCCGGCAGGACCCGCCGGTTTTTCAGGCACGCCAAGACAGCCATTGCTCCACGGCTTGGTTCTGTCCGGAAACTGCATTATCTCAGGTGCAAGCTGCATCTCAGGCGCAAGCTGCGTAAGGAAAAACTGCCATGTCCGTCACCAAGGAAATCGTCACCGAGCGTCTGAAG
>NZ_RZPI01000113.1:0-10882 GCF_003998715.1 Mesorhizobium sp. M7A.F.Ca.CA.002.15.2.1 | reverse complement strand
GCAAGCGGCTCGTGGCCTTCGACGAAGAACGGTTCGTAGCCATAGCCGGCGAAAAGGTCTCGCAATTCCTGATCGTCCATGCGGCCGAGGATCGTCGGATTGGCGATCTTGTAGCCGTTGAGATGCAGGATCGGCAGGACGGCGCCGTCCGACGCTGGGTTCAGGAACTTGTTGGAATGCCATGCCGCCGCCAGCGGACCGGTCTCGGCTTCGCCGTCACCAACGACGCAGGCAACCACCAGACCCGGATTGTCGAAGGCCGCACCGAAGGCATGAACCAATGCATATCCCAATTCGCCGCCCTCATGGATGGAGCCTGGCGTCTCGGGCGCGGCATGGCTTGGCACGCCACCGGGAAAGGAAAACTGCCGGAACAGTTTCCTGAGGCCGTCTTCGCCCTGCCCGATATCGGGATAGATCTCGCTATAGGTGCCCTCGAGCCATGTGTTGGCGACCATTGCGGGACCGCCATGGCCCGGGCCGCAGATAAACAGAACATCGAAGTCGCGTTCGCGGATAACGCGGTTCAGATGCAGGTAGAGAAAATTCAGGCCCGGCGTCGTGCCCCAATGGCCAAGCAACCGAGGCTTGACGTGCTCGGCCTTCAACGGTTCGCGCAACAGCGGATTGTCGAGCAGATAGATCTGGCCGACCGAGATGTAATTCGCGGCGCGCCAGTAACGGTCCATGAGGTCGATCCGTTCGTGGCCGATAGCCTGCGGCGTCGCGGCAGCCTTGTCGTTCATCGACATCTCCAGCTTTCGGTTCGCTGGTGATAACTGGGGCATCTTTGCGCTTGAGCAACCCCCGACTGCCGCCGTCCGGGACAGTGTCGCGACCCGAGCGGCCAAGAGACCGGTCGCTATCCCGGTGGAGCGAGCGGCTCTGTCCGCAAATAGGCGGGAACCTTGAAGTCCTCCAGCGGTTAGAAACTGGAATCGCGAAGGCCAGGTTCAAGGCAGCTACCGCGAAGGACAACCTCGAAGCGTTGCACCAAAGGGAGCTAAAAAATGCTCGATCTTCCTCGTGCCCGTGATCGAATGGTCAATATCCACGTCGGCCGGCGTGGCATCCATGACCGTGAAATTCTGCAGGCGATGCGCGAAGTTCCACGCGAGGCCTTCGTAGAACCCGGTTTCGAGGAATTTGCTTATGAAGACACGCCGCTGCCGATCGCCGACGGCCAGACCATATCGCAACCCTACATCGTCGCATTCATGATCGAAATGGCGGACGTCAAACCGGGTGACCACGTGCTCGAAATCGGCACCGGCTCGGGTTACGCCGCCGCGGTGATGAGCCGGATCGTCGAACAGGTCTACACCATAGAGCGTCATCCCGGTTTGGCAGAAACGGCGAAACGGCGGTTTGAAAAACTCGGCTATCGAAACATCGAGGTCCGGACAGGCGATGGCACCAAGGGCTGGCCGCAGGCGGCGCCGTTCGATGCCATCGTGGTGACAGCCAGCGGTCCCGGCGCACCGCTCGCCCTTCAGGAGCAACTCGATGTCGGCGGCAGGCTCGTCATTCCGGTCGGCGACGACCCCGATTTGCAACGCCTGCTCAAAGTCACCCGGACAGGTGCCGCAACCTACAGCGAGGAGGATTTCGGCGGCGTGCGCTTCGTCCCTCTCATCGGCGAGCAGGGTTGGTCGGAAAACGGCACCGTCACCAAGGTCGGTCGTCCACTTCGACATCCGCATCCGATCAGCCTGCCCGATATGATCGCGGCCGCGGCTGAACCGCTGCCCGATTTCGACGATCCGGCCTTCGGCGCATTGTTCGACCGGTTCGCCGACCGGCGCGTCGTTCTGCTTGGCGAGGCAAGCCATGGCACGTCCGAGTTCTACAGGGCGCGCGCGGCGATCACCCGCAGGCTCGTCGAACGGCACGGCTTCACCATCGTCGCGGTCGAGGCGGACTGGCCCGATGCGGCGGCGATCGACCGCTACGTTCGCCATCGTCGGCCGCGAACAGGCGCCGGTGCGCCATTCCAGCGGTTTCCGACGTGGATGTGGCGCAACACCGATGTCGCGGCCTTCTCCGACTGGATGCGCCGTCGCAACGAGAAGCTAGAACCTTCGGAGCAAGCAGGGTTCTACGGCCTGGACATCTACAATATGAGCGGGTCCATAGGCGCGGTCCTCGACTATCTCGACCGGGTCGATCCCCAGGCAGCCAAGATTGCACGCGAACGGTATGGTTGCCTGACGCCCTGGCAACACGAACCGTCTACCTACGGCCGTGCGGTGCTCACCGCCGGCTATAAAAAATGCGAGAAAGCCGTGCTGGAACAATGCCGGGACTTGCTCGCCAGACAACTCGATTATGCAAAACAGGACGGAACCGACTTTCTCGACGCCAGTCAGAATGCTCGGCTGATCGCGTCCGCCGAACACTACTACCGGATCATGTACTATGGCGGTGCGGAGTCCTGGAACCTGCGCGACACCCACATGTTCGAGACCTTGGAACATTTGTTGGACGCCGGCGGCCCCAACTCCAAGGCGGTGGTGTGGGCGCACAATTCCCATATCGGCGATGCCCGCTTTACCGAGATGGGTGTCGTCAGGGACGAACTGAACATCGGTCAGCTCTGCCGGCAGCGTTTCGGCGATGAGGCAGCGCTAATCGGTATGGGCACGCATTCCGGCACTGTAGCGGCCGCAAGCGACTGGGATGGCGAAATGGAGGTGAAGCAGGTTCGCGCGTCGCACGCCGACAGCTACGAACGGCTTTGCCACGATTCTCTTGTGTCGCGGTTCCTGCTCGACCTCGGGCGCGACAAGACGCTGCGTGAGCGGCTGCTGGAACGTAGGCTGGAGCGATTCATCGGGGTAATCTACCGGCCGGAAACCGAGCTGGGCAGCCACTATGCGGACGCTTCCCTGCCCCAGCAGTTCGACGCGTTCCTATGGTTCGACAAAACCGCGGCAGTGACGCCGCTTGGCCCGGAGCATGCAAGAACCGGCGTTCCCGACACCTATCCATTCGGGCTCTAACCGGCGCGCGCGGCGAGCCGATGAAGCAGAGCCCTGGAACCGGAACGGCCCATCTGGCTTGCATTTTTAAACTGAAATCCCGTCGAAGGAGTTTTCTCATGACCGGAACCAAACATCCGAAATGGAAAAAACCGAGCGATGCCGACTTGGCGAACAATCCTGGTATCGGGACTTCCAAGGGAACGATCAAGGAAGGCGAAGAGTTCGAGCTTGAAGGCGAGAACACGGTCGAAGGCGATGTCGAGAACGACACGACCGCTGCTGGCGGGATCGATCCAAGACAAAAGATGCGGACCAACAAATAGCATGCCGTTGGCATCGCTGCGATCAACTTCCCCGGAAGGAGTGAACCATGCCACTTGCCCTCAGCAGCGCCGCCTTTGCCGAAGGCGGACCAATTCCCGAAAGATATACACGAGACGGCAAAAACGTATCGCCGCCGCTGAAATGGTCTGGAGTACCGGACGACGCCAAAAGCCTCGTTCTCGTCGTTCAGGATCCTGATGCGCCGAGCGGAACGTTTGGTCATTGGGCGGTATTCAACATCTCCGCGGAGACAAGGGAACTTCCCGAGGCGGAAAGCGGCAAGCCAGGTCCCGGTGCCCTTAGGCAAGCAACAAATGATTTTGGCAACGCCTATTACGACGGCCCTGAACCCCCGGTCGGACATGGCGTCCACCATTACCATTTCCGGCTGGCCGCGCTCGACACGCCGAGCCTTGCCATTCCGGCCAGCGCAGGCGTCGAGCGCATCTGGCGGGAGGCGCAGAAACACTCGCTCGAGCAGGCAGAACTCATCGGAACCTACGAACGCAATCCGTAAGTTGATGACCGAGGTGGCATTACCCTGCTGCTGCGCGGAACGGTTCTCCTCCTTGCCGGTTGTCTGGGAAAGGAGATGCCGCCATGTTTGGAGATATCATGTGGTTGGTCGTCGTTGCCGGCGGCCCATTGTTGCTGATCGTGCTGTTGGCCTATGCCGTTATCGCACGCCGCCGGCGTGGGCCCGCCGAACGAAGGGAAAGCGACCGGGCGACCGACCGGCTATACCAGGACAAGCGTTGATCCGCATCGCAAGATATCCAATCGGCAAGACATCCAATCGGCAAGACATCCAATCGGCAAGACAGGGGATCGTAAGCCGCAGCGGGCGACGACGATCCCCAACTGGGTCAGCGCATTATCCTTTGCCGCAACCACGCAAAGAACCTGCCGCTGACGGCTGAGCGGACTCGCGTCGCAGCCCAGCGCGCTTTCATGGTTGAGCCGACGTGGCAATCGCAGACGATGTCGTGCAACTGCCAGTCGTTCAGCTCGAAAAAGCGCTTTGCCTCGCCGTAGGTATCGTCTTTCAAACCCGATGCGCGCAGCACTGGATCTTCGAAAGCAACCGAAATTGCGGTTCCCTCGCCCCGCATCATTGCACGTGCTTCGGGGTGCAGATGTTCGGTGCCTGCAAACGCGCCAAGGCATCGCTCGGGATTACGCTCCAGCAGTTCAGCCCAGCGCTCTATGCGCTGATTTCGTGTCATTGCGGAATATGCAGCCGACGATTCAATCTTGGCGACGGCATGCAGTTGGTCGAGTGTTTGATGTTTCATGGCCAGCTCCTGTTGAGGCAGCGAAGCGCCCACGCCTTCAAGGGAATTACCGCGCCGTAATGCTTCGACAAGAGCGCCAGGCTGGAGAATTCGACACAACCGGATTGGGCCGGCGGGATCATAAACACACGTTCTGCGTTCATTGGCGGGGGCTGCTTGTGACAAACCGCTGATCCGCGACGGGATGCATCCATGTTCATCCAGCCAATCGACTATTTCCTTGCCGTCTGGTTCGCTCTTGCCGCCGCCTCGACGCTCTATGTCGGCTTCGATCAATACCGCAACAATCCCGAACCGGTGGTGATGAAATGGGGTTTCATCCTGGTGACCCTCTATATGGGTCCATTGGGGCTGCTGCTTTATGTGCTTGCAGACAAGGAGCCACGACCGGGCGAGCATGAAGACTTCACCAGGCCGCTATGGAAGCAGGGCGTCGGTTCGACCATCCACTGCGTTGCCGGCGATGCAACCGGCATCATTCTCGCGGCGGTCATCACGGCAACGCTTGGCCTGCCTATGTGGCTCGACCTCATCGTCGAATATCTGGCGGGTTTCGCCTTCGGCCTGTTCATCTTCCAGTCGCTGTTCATGAAATCGATGATGGGCGGCACCTACTGGGAGAATGTGCGCAAGAGCTTCCTGCCCGAGTTCATCTCGATGAATTTCATGATGGCCGGCATGGCGCCCGTCATGAGCTTCCTGATGATGGGGCGCGACATGCGCGCGATGGAGCCGACCGAGCTCTTGTTCTGGGGCGTGATGTCGATCGGCGTCATTGCCGGCTTCACACTTGCTTATCCCGCCAATGTCTGGCTGGTCGCCCGCGGACTGAAGCACGGGTTGATGACGCAGCGCCCGGAGGCGGCCGAAATGAGCAGTCGAGAGCCGACCGCCCAGCAACAGCACGCTACGCATCATGCCCGCGCCGGCGATGATCGACGACAAGGCCACGCCAACACATCCCACAAATCCAAACGCAACGGCCATCAGATGGAGACGGACGCCACGACGCCGCAGATAGCAGCCCTCGGCATGGTCTCGGTGCTGGCGCTGGCGATTGGCATGGCCGCACCGGCGAACTGGCTGAACCTGACGCTTTCGGCACGTGACGTCGGCGGGGCGATCATGCCGCAAGGCATGATCATGGGCCGCGACACGCCGGCGGAAGCCATGCGTGACATGGCTGCAACCAATCCGCATCGCGTCACGGCATCCTATGGCCTTGCCGCCAAAGGCGACCAGGAACTGCCATTCCGCCTGGAGAACGGCGTCAAGGTGTTCGACCTCAGGCCCTCAGTGGTCCGCTGGCAGATCCTGCCCAATGTCGCGGTCGACGCCTATGCCTACAACGGCCAGATCCCCGGTCCGCGCATCCACATTCGCCAGGGCGATAAGGTTCGCATCGACGTCACCAATGACCTGCCTGAGGAGACCACGGTGCATTGGCACGGCATGATCCTGCCGAACCAGATGGATGGGCCCGCCGAGATCACCCAGCCGCCGATCGAGCCTGGGCAATCCTATTCCTACGAATTCACCGCGACCCAGCACGGGACCTATTTCTATCATCCGCATGCCAAGCCGGACCGTACCCAGGCGCTGGGGCTCTATGGGGCGCTGATCATCGACCCTGCCAATCCCGCCGACGAGGTTCAGGCTGACCACGACTATGTGATCGAACTTCAGGAATGGCTGGTGCGCGATGGACTGACCTATCCTTCGATGCCGATGGAAGGCGGTATGCCGAACTTCTTCACCATCAACGGCAAGGCCTATCCCGCAACCGACGCCATCCCCATGAAGGTGGGCGAGACGCTGAAGGTGCGTTTCATCGGCACCAATAATGGCTTCGTCCATCCCATGCATATCCATGGCGGACCCTTCGAGGTCGTCGCTCGTGACGGTGAGACGCTTCCTCCCTCGGCGCGCTTTCTGGCCGATACGATCAATGTCGGGCCAGGACAGCGCTATGACGTCGTCTGGAAGGCACGGCGTCCCGGCAAGTGGCTCATCCATTGCCACATCCCGCATCACACGACGAACAACAATGTCGAGGAAAAGGGCGGCGGCGGGCTGATGGTCGTGATCGACGTCGGTTAAATCTGCCACCCCCCTGTGGATTTACCTGTGTCATCGGGGGGCGCGTTGTTGCGCGCTACTTCTTGATAATGGTTCCGTTGCGCAAGTCGAATGCTTCGGTACCGCGAGCCTGGCGATAGAAATCATCCTGCAATTCACCCCATTCGCCGAGAAAGGCGCCGCAATTGCTGCAATGAATTGGCGTCGACTCGTTGGCGTCGTCGGGAATGTCCATTTGGATGGTCCCACAAGCCTTGCAATCGAGTTTGTCGTCCAGCCGTCGTCCCATTTCCCAATGATTGCGCATTTTCGACCATGAGCCAATTGTCGATTTCGTACCAAATCGCATCGACCATGGCTCATCGGTCAATCGCGAGAGTCAAAAAGGACGGCCAGACCCAGTTCCCGTGCCAGCTCGATGATCGTCTCCATCAATTCATCATCTGTATCCTGCAAATAAGGCGCGTCCCTGCGAGCGGCCTCTATCGCCGCTTTGACCGAAACGATGTCGCCGTATCGCGCACTTCGAAGCTCTTCTGCCAGAAACGCCTTGGCGGTACCGACAGGTCTTATTGCCCATCTGGCGATGCTCATGCGGCTCCCTCCCATGGTCACCTCAGCTTCATTTTGATCCTGTCCAAGGTGCAGATCAATCGATGGTACGATTCCGTACGGAGCTACCCAACCGGTTGGAGACAGCCGTGTGACGAACGCCTTGGCCAGGGTTTTCGGCGTCTCTCTGGGGTGAGTTGGGGCGAAATCGCCCGGTGGGACCGGCCTTGCGGAACCATCGCTCAGCATGGGGGTTTCTTCAAAATCTCCCTCGAAGAATGCAAGGAGCGACCATGCGCATGTTGACGATAGCTGTCGCGCTTTCCGGGGCGGTCACCATTCAGCCCGTCTACGCCCAAACTATCGGACCGCAGCTTCCCCAGGTGACGCCACCGCAGGGCGAAGCGCAGCCGGAGCTGGCGCCGCCCGATCCAGGCTCTGCCGGTTTGAATTTCACCGGCGTCGCCATTGTCGCCGTCGAGGATTTGCCGGACGAAATCAAGGCGCAGGCCGATGCCGTGATTAACCAGACCAGCGCCGAAGATTTGCTTCGCCTGCAAAGCTCCGTCGATGCCTCACCTCAGGCGACGTCGGCTTTGAGAGCGAATGGGCTCAATTCCTCGCAGGTTGTCGCTGCAAACATAGATGGCGATGGCACGCTGACGCTGATCATTCAGACGACGACTTGAGGCATCGAACCATACGCATCACTGAATCGACGAAATGCAGTCGCGGAGAGCAGCAATGGTCGAAGCCGCCGTTCGCAACTTCACCATCAATTTCGGGCCACAGCATCCCTCCGCCCATGGTGTTCTTCGGTTGGTGCTCGAACTGGACGGCGAGATCGTCGAGCGTGCCGATCCGCATATTGGCTTGCTCCATCGAGGCACCGAAAAACTCATAGAGCACAAGAACTATTTGCAAGCGCTGCCCTATTTCGATCGGCTCGACTATGTCGCGCCGATGAACCAGGAGCATGCGTTCTGCCTCGCCGCCGAAAAACTGCTCGACATAACAGTTCCAAAGCGTGGGCAGCTTGTCCGTGTTCTTTTTTGCGAAATTGGCCGGCTTCTGTCGCATCTCCTCAATGTCACGACCCAGGCCATGGATATCGGCGCCCTGACGCCGCCGCTTTGGGGATTTGCGGAGCGCGAGAAGCTGATGGTCTTTTACGAGCGCGCCTCCGGCGCTCGCATGCATGCGAATTACTTCAGAATCGGCGGCGTGCACCAGGATTTGCCTGCGAAGCTTCTCGACGACATCTGGGCTTTCTGCGATCCGTTCCTCAAAGTCTGTGACAACCTCGACGATCTGCTCACCGGCAGCCGCATCTTCAAGCAGCGCAATGTCGATGTTGGTGTGATCGGGCTGGATGATGCCTGGCGCTGGGGATTTTCCGGCGTGATGGTACGCGGATCGGGCGCGGCATGGGATTTGCGCAAGGCACAGCCATACGAATGTTACCCTGACATGGATTTCGACATCCCCGTCGGCAAGAACGGAGACTGCTATGACCGTTATCTCGTCCGTATGGAGGAGATGCGCCAGTCGGTGCGGATCATGAAGCAATGCCTGGAAAAACTGCGGTCATCCGAAGGCCAGGGGCCGGTCGCGATTCCGAACCAGAAGATCACGCCGCCGCGGCGCGCCACGATGAAACGCTCTATGGAAGCGACCATCCAGCATTTCAAACTTTATACCGAGGGGCATCGCGTGCCGGCGGGAGAAGTCTACGCCGCGGTTGAAGCGCCAAAGGGAGAATTCGGCGTTTATCTGGTTTCTGACGGGGGCAACGTCCCTTACCGGTGCAAAATACGTGCGCCATCTTTCGCCCATCTGCAGGCGATGGATTTCCTGTCTCGAGGGCACATGATCGCCGACGTTGCCGCGATCATCGGGTCGCTCGACATCGTGTTTGGCGAGATAGATCGTTAGTCCTCGGCAGGTTGCGCGCTTGCCCCGCGATGCAGAAATTCCCTCTCATGCGTGGACGGGAGGCTCTTCATTCTCGTCGGGGTTGGGCAGCGGAGTCTCGTCCGGAAGCGTTTCCGGTTCGGGTTCCTCGATCGGCTCCGGCTTCCATGTTGGAGGCGGCACGGGCATATCGCGATTTGGGTCTGGCTGTCTTGGCTGTGGCATCTAACTATCTCCGTTCAGTCGGAACAACTCGTCCGCCGTGGCATGGTTCCTGGCAGAATACAGCCATCGAGATCGTTGCGCCCTCAAGGCAGGCGCACGTTGGTCCGCCCACGGATGCCGGCGCAAAAGTTGCAGATCGTTCGGAACCGGTCGGATTTTCGAGCCGTTGTCGTCGAAATCGACCAAGGAGAAGCGTGATGAAGGACAAGTCAGGAGATATCGACCATACATTGCCGCAGGTCGCCATCGACGATCAGCAGGTGCGACAGCTGGCCGCCACGACCGATTTGCCGTCAAGGCAGGCACGCGAACTGGTGCGCCGTCACGGCAACGATCCGCGGAAGCTGGAAGAGTTGGCGAGGTCGATCAACGCCACCAACTGAGTCCAGGCCAATGGGCATCGACGGCGCAAGCCGTTGGCATCAGATTTCCAGCAAGGCGTAGGGGCGGCCGCCAGGTTTGGCCACATGCATGGCGACGTTGTAGACCTTGGCTCCGCCAGGCGTTTGGCCTTCGTAAGAACCGCGATGTGCATGACCGTGCACGACAGCACTGACCTGGAATCGATCGATCGTTTCGGCCAGACGTGAAGAGCCCAGAAACGGAAATATTTCCAGCGGTTCTCCCGCGACGGTGTCGGCAATCGGCGCGTAGTGAAGGATCACCAGCGTGCGCTTGGCCCGCACCTGGCGCATCGCATTTTCAAGTCGCATTGCCTCGTTCACGCTTTCCGCGACCATCGTCTTGATCGCCGGTTCCCCGAATGAGCCGAGCATGCGTGACCCGAAGCCGCCTATGAATCCCTTCACGCCGACAAAACCGACCTCCTCGATTTCGACTGTCTGCCCGTCGAGGAGGTGAACATGCGCCTGCCGCAGGATCTTCGTGACGTCTTCCACCGCACCGGACTCGTAGTCATGATTGCCGAGGACTGCCACAACCGGGATCGAGCAGTTGCGCAGATCCTCGGCCAGCATCTCCGCTTCACGAGGCTTGCCGAGATTGGTCAGATCTCCCGTGAGAACGAGAATGTCCGCTTCGCTCGATATCTCGCCGAAGAGGTCTCGATACGAGTTTTGTGCATCTTCCCGCACATGGAGATCCCCGACCGCGGCAACTTTGAGCGCGCGTGCGCCGTCCTTGGGCGCGCTGCTCTTGACGGGATCAGCCATCACGGAATTCTCCCACACCACCGACGCCGGCGAAGCCCCATTCCTTGACGTCGATCTCGTAGTCGGTTTGCGAAAGCAGCCGCCCACGGCAGATCTTCATCCTTGGAGACGGCAATTGCCGTTGCTTGGCGAGGCGGTCGAGCAATTCATCGAGCAACCAGGCCGGGATATGATCCCGCTCGCTCGGATAGATCCATCTGAAATTGATAAGCTGCATCAACAGAACCTCCCAATGAACCTCCAGATAAGAAAGCAGCCGGTGCCAATCGATCTGATCGCCCGCCTTGAGAATCGTATGAGCGATATCGGCGCCGTCGTGTCGCCCTCTGTCCTGGAT
>NZ_RZPI01001139.1:0-849 GCF_003998715.1 Mesorhizobium sp. M7A.F.Ca.CA.002.15.2.1 | reverse complement strand
GGCGTGGTTTCTGCACAATCAGGTCCCGCGGCGCGTGATGCAGCCAGGACAGGATGATGACGTGGCTGGCGCGCTCCAGCCCCCGTAAGCCATTTCGGTAGGGCGCGTCGATGGTCAGCACTGCCTTCTGCCCGGTCTCGCGCGCGGCGCGCATGTTCTTCGGGCAGGTTTCGCGCGTCGTCCACGGCGAGGCAATGCGGCCGATGAAGACGATGCCGTCATCCGGCGGCATCAGTGCGGGATCGTTTTCCAGCCTCTGCTCGCCTTCGCGGGCCTCGAACATCTCACGCGGTCCAGTCATGGCCCATGTCTCTTAAAACGCCACACAAGCGGCATTTTCTTGTCCGGAAGCGACATAGCGCTTGCAAGGTTTCGAAAACTGACATAAACATATGTTTATATCTTTTCAAAGAGAATACGCTGATGCATGTCTCGCTCGACACTATGGTGGATACGTTAAAGGCGGCGGCCGAATCCAGCCGATTGCGCATACTGGCACTTCTGTCGCGCGGTGACCTCACCGTTTCCGATCTTACCGAAATTCTCGGCCAGTCGCAGCCGCGCGTTTCGCGGCACCTGAAGCTGCTTCTGGAGGCAGGGCTGATCGGCCGCTACCAGGAAGGGTCCTGGGCCTTCTTCCGCCTGTCGGATGCGGATTCCGCGCGTGACTTCGTCATGGGCCTGGTTTCCGGCATTCGCGGCGCCGATCCGCAGGTCGAGCGCGATCTTGAGCGCCTGGCCTCGGTCAAGCGCAAGCGGCAGGACCGGGCGGTCGAGTATTTTTCCGTGAATGCGGCAAGCTGGGACCATATCCGCTCGCTTCATGTGCCGGACCGCGCCGTCGAAGCC
>NZ_RZPI01001138.1:0-852 GCF_003998715.1 Mesorhizobium sp. M7A.F.Ca.CA.002.15.2.1 | reverse complement strand
GGCTTTCAGTCGTTTTAACGGCCGTTGAAATGGAATCCGTTGTGGCTGCCGGTCACGGAGCGCCGAAACCGAGAACGTCGCGCATGTCGTATTCGCCGGGCGGGCGTCCCTCGAGCCAGAGCGCGGCGGCAATGGCGCCGCGGGCGAACATGACGCGGTCGCCGGCCGCATGCGACAAGGTCACAAGCTCGCCTTCGGCACAGAAGCTCACGCTGTGTTCGCCGATGATGCTGCCGCCACGCAGCACCGCAAAGCCGATCTCACCGGGAGGCCGCGCGCCAATGGCGCCATCGCGAACAGGCCGCGCCACCGCGTCGAGCTCGACCTTGCGGCCGCCGGCCACGGCCTGGCCAAGCATCAAAGCGGTACCTGACGGCGCGTCGATCTTGTGTCGGTGATGCGCCTCGAAGACCTCGGCGTCCCAGTCTTCGGGATCGAGCGCTGTCGCCGCCTGTTCGACCAATCCGACCAGCATGTTCAGCCCCAGCGAAAAGCTGCCGGAGCGCACGATGGCGATGGTCTTCGCGGCCTCGGCGATGTCGGCGAATTCAGTCGCATCGAAACCGGTCGATCCGATGACCAGGGCCGGCCCGCCGCGGGCGGCGCAAAACCTTGCCAGGTCAGCCGAGGCCGCCGGCGTCGTGAAGTCGATGACCACATCGGCCGTGGCAAGCGCCTCCTCGCGGCTGACCAGCCCATCGCCGGCAGCGCCGGGCCGATGGAACCGCGCAGCGAGCGCCAGCCGTGGATCGACCCGCACGGCGTCCGTCATCTGGCGGCCCATGCGGCCGAGCGCGCCGGCGATGGCGATCCTGATCGGCGGCTGCGGCATGGCCTCGGCTATTTCCACAT
>NZ_RZPI01001137.1:0-859 GCF_003998715.1 Mesorhizobium sp. M7A.F.Ca.CA.002.15.2.1 | reverse complement strand
CGGCGCGCAGCATGCCGGGCGCGATCGACTTGTCGATGCGATGGCCCCAGCCGCCGGACGTCGTCTCGCCGACGATCTTGCCGTCATGCCAGAGTGTAGAAACTGACGGAGCGTCGCAATCGCCGGGGTTTTCCACCACCAGCGTGACGAAGCGCTTCTTCACGCCTTGCTGCTTTTCGTTCAGCAGTGCCGCCTTGCCACGGAAGTCGGGCTTGTCCCATTTGACGAAGCGTTCGAGCCCGCCCTGCAGGATCGAATAGTCGGTCGACAGATCGCCTTTCCAGGTGCGGTAGCCTTTCTCAAGCCGGAGCGAATCCAGCGCGTACATGCCGAAAGGCTTCAGCCCGTGCTGCTGGCCTGCGGCGCAGACGGCATCGAAGATGGCGGCGGTGTCGTCGATCCTGGTGTGGATTTCCCAGCCGAGTTCGCCGGCGAAGGAGACGCGCACCAGTTTGGCCCAGCGGCCGGCGATCTTCGTCTCCTGATGCGTCAGCCATGGCAGAGTGAGGTCGGCTTCGCAGACATCGGCGAGGATTTTTCGCGAGTTCGGGCCGGCCAGGATCTGGGTCGAGAATTCTTCGGTCCGGTCGATCAGCTTGAACGGTGCGTCCTTGGGCATGCGCGACTTCAGCCATTCGAAATCATGCCACTGCGCGACCGCCGCGGTGATCAGCGTCATCAGGTTCTCGTCGTGACGCACGACGGACATTTCGGTGACGATGCGGCCCTTGTCGTCGGCGAAATAGACGAGACCGATGCGGCCTGGCTTCGGCACCAGTCCGGTGACCTGCAGGCTCAGCCATTCGGCGGCACCTGGACCATCGAGATTGAAGCGCGAGAACCCAGGCAGGTCCAAAAT
>NZ_RZPI01001136.1:0-860 GCF_003998715.1 Mesorhizobium sp. M7A.F.Ca.CA.002.15.2.1 | reverse complement strand
GGTTGAGCGCACAGGCGCGGCAAAAGGCGTGTCCGGGCTCGGCCATCCAGTTGCAGGCGCATTCATCGGCGTTGGTGCACTGGAAGATGCCGTCGGCGCTCGCCAGCGCGAAACAGGCGTGCTCGGGATCGTAGAGCACGGGGTTCCCGCAGTTCAGGCACTGGGCGTTCTCGAAATAGATGCGATGGCCGCAATGGGGGCAGTCGAAGAGTTTCATGTCGGTCTCAATTCACCGGAGGTGACATAGATGTTCACGGCGGCCCGTGCCCAACGCGAACAGCCGCGCGGCGTTCCACATTTTCCTGAAGCTATTTGGCCGCAAGCTGGGCGACAACCTGTCTTGCCACCGCTTCGCCCGACAGCCGTGCGCCGCCGCAGGTCTGCATCAGCGGGCCGGCCAAGTGCTCGCCGGCGAAGAAGATCTTGTCGGCCACCGGCTGCATGAGCGCGGCGCGCGCCAGTGAACGGCCAGGGCGGGCGGCGACGTAGGCGCCGCGCACGAAGCGCTCGCCGCCCCAATTGGTCATCATGGCGCGTCCGACATGCTTGCGCGTATCGCCACCGAAGATGCCGCACAGCCGGTCGACGACGAAGTCGATGCCGGCCGCCTCGCCGGCCGCCGACATTTCCCAGGCGAAATCGCCGCCGACGAACCCGACCATCAGGTCAAGGTCGAACGGGAAGCACAGGAAATAGATGTCGTGCCTGGCCATCCGTTCGATCAGCAGGTCGTCGAAAGGCTGCAGCCCGAGCCTTGTGCCCGATATTTCGACCGGCAATTTGGTCAGCATGCCCATCGGCAGGTCGAAGAAGGCGCCAAAATGGGTGTCGGGCAGGGCCGGCGGTGCTCGCCTTCGAGG
>NZ_RZPI01001135.1:0-860 GCF_003998715.1 Mesorhizobium sp. M7A.F.Ca.CA.002.15.2.1 | reverse complement strand
GCCTGGCTGGACCGACAGCGGTGGTGACCATGCTCGCGCTGCAATAAAACCGTCATTGCAGGCCTATATGGAAGTCGGCTCAGGTGTTGCCGTTCCCGGGCTGTAGGCCGGGAGTTTGGGGCGCCGGACGTGGATCGACAGAGCTTGCAAGTGGAGCAGCCGATAATGACCGAGCTAAAACAGAATTCTCCGGCCAGGGATTGGCTTGAAGCCGAGCTCGCCGACACGCTTGACGAAGACTATGAGCTCGAAATGTCGGAGCCGGCGCTGTCGATGGAGATCGCCAAGATCTACAAGAACTCGCATCCGCCTTCGATCGATCGCATGCAGTATTTTCGCGACCTGATCACCCTGCAGTCCGAATTGATCAAGCTGCAGTCCTGGGTCGCCCACCACAAGAAGAAGCTGGTGGTGATCTTCGAGGGACGCGATTCGGCCGGCAAGGGCGGTGTCATCAAGCGCATCACCCAGCGCCTCAACCCGCGCATCTGCCGTGTCGTCGCACTGCCGGCGCCGACGGAGCGCGAAAAGTCGCAATGGTATTTCCAGCGCTATGTCCCGCATCTGCCGGCCGGCGGCGAGATCGTGCTGTTCGACCGCTCATGGTACAACCGCTCGGGCGTCGAGCGGGTGATGGGCTTTGCCCAGCCCGATCAGGTCGAAGAATTCTTCCACGACGTGCCGGAATTCGAGCGCATGCTGGTCCGCTCGGGCATCACCGTGGTCAAATACTGGTTCTCGATCACCGACGAGGAACAGCAGATGCGCTTCCTGATGCGCATCCACGATCCGATGAAACAGTGGAAACTGTCGCCGATGGACCTGCAGTCGCGCGTGCGCTGGGAGCAGTACACCAAGGC
>NZ_RZPI01001134.1:0-863 GCF_003998715.1 Mesorhizobium sp. M7A.F.Ca.CA.002.15.2.1 | reverse complement strand
GCTTTCCGGCGAATACTCGAACCGAAAGCCTCCGCCGGCCTTGGCCGCCATGTCGGTGATCATCTTGGCGGCGTCGGTGGCGATCCGCTTGATGCCGCCGACGTCCTTCTCGAAGACGACGCGACGCTGCAATTCGCTGGTCGAATTGTAGAAATGGACGATCGGGTTGGTGGCGCCCTTCAGCGCCTCGAAGGTGCGGGTGATCAGCTCCGGCCGGCACTGCACCAGCACCTGCAGCGAGACATCGGCGGGTACGTTGCCTTCCTCGATGCACCAGCGGGCAAAGTCGAAATCGGTCTGCGATGCCGACGGGAAGCCGATCTCGATCTCCTTGAAGCCCATGTCGAGCAGCAGGCCGAACATGCGTGCCTTGCGCTCATGGCCCATAGGATCGATCAGCGCCTGGTTTCCGTCGCGCAGGTCGACCGAGCACCAGATCGGCGCCTTGTCGATAACCTTCGAGGGCCAGGTGCGATCGGTGAGACCGACGGTCGGATAGGGCTGATATTTGCGAGCCGCGTCGGGCATGCCTTTGGCCGAATCCGTGTCGGCTACCGCGGCATCGGAGCGGATCTCTTCTCGTGCGTTCATCGTCGTTTCTCCCGGCGGCTCATGGATCCACCTTCAGGTGGATTGATGGCGAGCGGCGCCTTTACCAGAATTTCGTTCGCTTGATGTGATTGCCAAGGAGCATGCGCTTGCGCGGCGGTTCGACCGCCGGGCGCTCCTTCAGCGAACCCGGCGATCGCCGATAAGGCCGAGAAGAAGCAGGGTCGAAGCCAGCGCGCGCACGGTCTCGCCGGAAAAACCGGTCGGACGGGAAGCGTTGCTGGCGCGCGTGTTCATGGCGGTTCTCTTACAGG
>NZ_RZPI01001133.1:0-865 GCF_003998715.1 Mesorhizobium sp. M7A.F.Ca.CA.002.15.2.1 | reverse complement strand
CACTTGCCATGCGGTTTCATCGGCACCACCGAACTCCCGCATCCTGGCCTTCCCGCTGTCGATGACGTCGATGGCCTCGCTGACCACAGCGCCTTCGACGCAGCCGCCCGAGACGGAGCCATGGAAATTGCCGTGTGCGTCGATGACCAGATGGCTGCCTACAGGTCGGGGCGCCGAACCCCAGGTCTCGACCACTGTCGCGATGGCCACGTCCTTGCCGTCCTTCATCCAGCCCTCCGCAATGATCAGCGGGTCGCGGGCCTCATCCAGATAAATGCTGTTTTCCATGACCGTTTCTCCAGAAGTCTGTTTTTCTCGGGATCTGTTTTCCGGATGGGAAGGATATGGTTATGCGGCGCGCCTCGCGCCAGCTTCCAGCCATCGGCGCGGATCGACGGATTGTGCCGACTTCTTGTCCAATGACGCGCAGAGATCGGCGAGCGCATCGAGATTGTGCACCGAGCGGAACTCGTCGACATGCGGCAGCATCGCCTTGACGCCACGGGCGCGCGCCTGGAAGCCGTCGAAGCGCAGCAACGGGTTCAGCCAGATCAGCCGCCGGCAAGATTTGTGCAGGCGCTCCATCTCCTCCGACAGGCCGGCGACATCGTCGCGCTCCAGCCCATCTGTGATCAGAAGCACGACCGCCCCCTGCCCCAGCACGCGACGCGACCATATCAGGTTGAACTCGGCCAGCGTGTCGCCGATGCGGGTGCCACCCGACCAGTCCATGACCGCCGCCGAACAGTCGGCAAGGGCTGCATCCGGGTCGCGATGGCGCATCTGCCGCGTCAGATTGGTCAGCCGGGTACCGAAGACGAAGGTGTGCACGCGACGCCTTTTTTCCGTCAGCGCATGCAGGAAA
>NZ_RZPI01001132.1:0-877 GCF_003998715.1 Mesorhizobium sp. M7A.F.Ca.CA.002.15.2.1 | reverse complement strand
AGTCAGCACCATACCGAGAATCATAGCATAGCTGCCCTCACCAGGTCAAGAAAAAATTCCTATCGAGACTGGCCAGACGCGGCGGCGCCGTTCAGGTGGAGGACGCGTCCGCCGGCTTCTTCTCGGCGACCTCTTCCGCCGCGTCCTGCTTCTCGCGTGCCACGCGCTGCTTTTCCTGATCGCGCTCGATCAGCCGGGCAGCCCAGATGGAGACCTCGTAGAGAAGGATGGTCGGAATGGCGAGGCCGATCTGGCTCATCGGATCGGGCGGCGTCAGCACCGCCGCGACGACGAAGGCGATGACGATCGCCCATTTGCGCTTCTCGGCCAGCCCCTTGGACGACAGCATGCCGACGCGTGTCATCAGGCTGGTCACCACCGGCAGTTGGAACACCAGGCCGAAGGAGAAGATCAGCGTCATGATCAGGCTGAGATATTCCGACACCTTTGGCAGCAGTGAAATCTGCACCTGATCGTCGGTGCCGGCCTGCTGCATGGCGAGGAAGAACCACATCACCATCGGCGTGAAGAAGAAATAGACCAGCGACGCACCCATCAGGAACAGGATTGGCGACGCGATCAGGAACGGCAGGAAGGCGTTGCGCTCGTTCTTGTAGAGGCCGGGCGCGATGAATTTGTAGATCTGCGTGGCGATCAGCGGAAAGGCGATCACCATGCCGCCGAACATGGCGAGCTTGACCTGCGTGAAGAAGAATTCCTGCGGCGCCGTGTAGATCAGCTCGACCTTGTGCGGATCGAGGCCTGCCCACTGCGTCGCCCATTTGAACGGGACGACCAGAAGGTTGAACAGCTTCTTGGCGAAGAAGAAACAGACCAGGAAGGCAACGAAGAAACCGCCCAGCGACCAGATCAGCCG
>NZ_RZPI01001131.1:0-887 GCF_003998715.1 Mesorhizobium sp. M7A.F.Ca.CA.002.15.2.1 | reverse complement strand
TGCCGATCCTGAGCAGTTCGTCGAGCACCAGCTTCGGGTTGCGGGTGGCCTGCAGCGTCTGCGACAGGACGACGAAGTCAAAGCCCTTGTCGGGATAGAATTCGAGATCCTTGTCAGCGTCGCCCTGGATGACCGAGAGGCCGCGCGCCACACATTCGTTGACGCCGCGCTGCGACAGCTCGAGTCCGCGGCCGTCGACCTGCTTGGTGTCCTGCAGCAGTTCGAGCAGCGAGCCGTCGCCCGAGCCGACATCGAGCACGCGCGACTGTGGCGGGATGAGGTTGGCGACGACTTCGAGGTCGACGCGCTGGTCGCGGTTGACGCTCATGGCTTCGCCTCCCGCCTGGCGCATGATCCCGATCCGAAAAGCCTGCAATTTTTCCGGGTCATGCGCTCAGCCCTCTCGCTCGGGCCGCCGAGCCGATGAAGCCGTTTATCGCGGCAAACAGTTCCGGCTCGTCGAGCAGGAATGCGTCGTGGCCACGGTCGGTCTCGATCTCGACGAAGGATACCGATGCGCCGGCGGCGTTGAGCGCATGCACGATCGAGCGGCTCTCCTCGGTCGGGAACAGCCAATCCGAGGTGAACGACACCAAGCAGAAGCGGGTTTTCGTGCCGGCGAAGGCATCGGCCAACCGGCCGCCATGGTCTGCGGCGAGGTCGAAATAGTCCATCGACCGCGTCATGTAGAGGTAGGAATTGGCGTCGAAGCGATCGACGAAGGTCATGCCCTGGTGCCGAAGATAGCTTTCGATCTGGAAGTCGGCGTCGAAGCCGAAGGTCAGCGCTTCGCGATCCTGCAGATTGCGGCCGAACTTGCGGTGCAGGGCGGCTTCCGACAGGTAAGTGATGTGGGCGGCCATGCGCGCTACCGCCAGGCCCTTTTC
>NZ_RZPI01001130.1:0-888 GCF_003998715.1 Mesorhizobium sp. M7A.F.Ca.CA.002.15.2.1 | reverse complement strand
GGCCTTGACCGGCCGCGCCGAAGGCGTTGCCACGGCAGCAGCCGACGTGTCGACGGCAGCAGCGACAGGCGCCTGCCCGGCCTTGTCGAAGACGCCAAAGCTGGTCGGCGCCAATTCGGGCCGCGCCAGCACGAAACCCTGCACCATCGACGCACCCGATTTCTCGGCGAGCTCCAGTTGCCAGCCCTCCTCGATGCCTTCGAACACCGTATGGATGCCTTGCTCCTCGAAGTTCTTCACCATGGTGGTCAGCAACGCGAAGCCGGCGCCGGACTCCATCAGCTGCGTGATCCAGTAGGCATCGAACTTGACGATATCCGGCTTCAACTCCTTGACCCGGTTGATGTCGGAATCGTCGGCGCCATAGTCGTCGACGGCGATGCGGAAACCGTTGGCTCTCAATGCCGCGACGAAGCCGTGCAAGGCTTCCTGCGACGCCGACCGCTGCTCGGTCACCTCGCAGACGACGCGACGCGGGTCGATGCCGGCCTCGTGCAGCACGAGCCGCATTTCGCGCAAGGCAGCGTCGGCAACAGTGCGTTCGGTGAACACCGACGGGTCGAAATTAACAAAGATCGACGCTTCCTGCGGCAGGCAGGCACCGGCGTTGAGAAGATGCAGCGTCCTGGTCAGCGCCTCGATATGCAGCCGGTCGGCGGCCGGACAGGTCGAGAAGAAATTCATCGGCGATTGTGGCTCGCCGTCGCGGAACGGTCGGATCAGCCCTTCGAACGCGACCACCGACAGCTTGCCTTCCTTGAAGGCGAAGATCGGCTGGAAAGCGCTTTGCAACGTGTAGATGCCCCAGACACCGGTGGAGGTGCCGTCGTCCTGACGGATGATGTGGGCAAGCCCGACGCTGCGCGACACGGTTCCTCGCTCCGCAAT
>NZ_RZPI01000112.1:0-10933 GCF_003998715.1 Mesorhizobium sp. M7A.F.Ca.CA.002.15.2.1 | reverse complement strand
GCGCGAAGGCGCGCAGAAGGTTGAGCGTCGCCGCCGACTGGCGGTACGCCATCTCCTGGCGAGCGGGATCCGGAATGCGCGACTTCGGGTCGAATTCGATGCCGTTGATGATGTCGCCGCGATAGCTGGGCAACGTCACCTCGCCCTTGGTCTCGTTGTCGGACGAGCGCGGCTTGGCGAACTGGCCGGCAACGCGGCCGACCTTGACCACCGGCTGCGCGCCGGCGAAGGTCAGCACCACCGACATCTGCAGGAAGACGCGGAAGAAGTCGCGGATGTTGTCTGCGCCATGCTCGGCGAAGCTCTCGGCGCAATCGCCCCCCTGAAGGAGGAATGCGTCACCGGCAGCGACCGAAGCGAGCTGCTTCTTGAGCTTGCGCGCCTCACCGGCAAAAACCAGCGGCGGAAAGGTTGCGAGCTGGGCCTCCGTGTTCTTCAGCGCTGCAAGGTCCGGATAAGCAGGAACCTGCTTGATCGGCTTTGCTCTCCACGAATTCGGCGACCATTTCGTCATCGCTGCACCCAACGCTCTTTCCAGCGGCCTATACTCCGCCATTCCCGGCCCCAATTGGGGATCGCGGCTCCATACACGAAGCCAATTTCCTATTCTAGACCGGAATTTCAGCGCTGGCGAATGGTCCGAGGCTAGCTACGCCGCCTTCTCCACCAGCCGTGCCAACTGCGTCATGACGACCGCCGAGCCCGCCAGCCTCTTCTCGGCTGTCGGCCAGTCGCGCACGAAGACGACACTGTGGTCCGGCCGGATCTTGGCCAACGATCCCTGTTCGCCAATGAACTTGACCAGCCCGACCGGGTTGGAGAATTCGCGCTTGCGGAAATGGATGACGACGCCCTTCGGCCCGGCGTCGAGTTTTTCGACATTGGCCTTGCGGCAGAGCGCCTTGATGAAGACGATCTTCAACAGATGCTTCACCTCCTCCGGCAGCGGGCCGAAGCGGTCGATCAGCTCGGCGCCGAAAGCGTCGATTTCCTCGGTGTTTTCGAGATCGCCGAGACGGCGATAAAGCGCCAGCCGGAGCTGCAGGTCCGGAACATAGCTTTCCGGGATCATCACCGCCGTGCCGACGGCAATCTGCGGCGACCAGCCGCCATCCTGCACCTCGCCCGAATCCTTCACCTCGGCGACGGCTTCTTCCAGCATCTGCTGGTAGAGTTCGAAGCCGACCTCCTTGATGTGTCCGGACTGCTCCTCGCCGAGAAGATTGCCGGCGCCTCTGATATCGAGGTCGTGGCTGGCCAGTTGGAAGCCGGCGCCCAGAGTGTCGAGCGATTGCAGCACCTTGAGCCTCCGCTCGGCGGTGTCGGTCAGCTTGCGGTTGGCCGGCAGCGTGAACAGCGCGTAGGCCCGCACCTTCGAACGGCCGACGCGGCCGCGCAATTGGTAGAGCTGCGACAGGCCGAACATGTCGGCGCGGTGGATGATCAGCGTGTTGGCGGTCGGAATATCAAGGCCGGATTCGACGATGGTGGTCGACAACAGCACGTCGTACTGGCCGTCATAAAAGGCATTCATGATGTCGTCGAGTTCGCCCGGCGGCATCTGGCCATGAGCCACCGCCACCTTCAACTCCGGCACGGATTCCTTCAGGAAATCATGTATTTCCGAGAGATCGCTTATGCGCGGCACCACATAGAAGGAATGGCCACCGCGATAGCGTTCGCGCAGCAGCGTCTCGCGGATCACCAGCGGATCGAAGGGCGATATGAAGGTGCGCACCGCCATCCGATCGACCGGCGGCGTGGCGATCAGCGACAGCTCGCGCACCCCGGTCAACGCCAGTTGCAGCGTTCGCGGGATCGGCGTCGCCGACAGCGTCAGCACGTGCACGTCGGTCTTCAGGTCCTTCAGCCGTTCCTTGTGCTTGACGCCAAAATGCTGCTCTTCGTCGATGATCAGCAGACCAAGGTTCTTGAACGAGATCGCGGAACCGAGCAGCGCGTGCGTGCCGATGACGATGTCGACCTGGCCTTCGGCGATGCCTTTCTTGGTCTCGGCCAGTTCCTTGGCGCCGACCAGCCGCGACGCCTGGGCGACGCGGATCGGCAGGCCGGAAAACCGCTGCGAAAACGTCTTGAAATGCTGGCGTGACAGCAATGTCGTCGGCACCACCACCGCCACCTGAAAACCTTCCATCGCCGCGATGAAGGCGGCACGCAGCGCCACTTCGGTCTTGCCGAAACCGACATCGCCGCAGATCAGCCGGTCCATCGGCTTGCCGGCAGCAAGAACGTCGCGCACCGAATCGATGGCCGTCTGTTGGTCGTCGGTCTCTTCATAGGGAAAGCGGGCGGCGAACTCGCCATAGAGGCCTTCTGCCGGCACCAGTGGCGGCGCCGAGCGCATCTGCCGCTCGGCGGCGATGCGGATCAACTGACCGGCCATGTCGAGCAGGCGCTTCCTCAGCCGCGCTTTGCGCGACTGCCAGGCGCCGCCGCCAAGCTTGTCCAGCGTCGCCTCGGCCGTGTCAGAACCGTAGCGCGACAGGAGTTCGATGTTTTCCACCGGCAGGAACAGCCGGTCGTCGCCGGCATAGTGGATTTCCAGGCAGTCATGCGGCGCGCCGACCGCTTCGATGGTGCGCAGGCCAATGAAACGGCCAATGCCGTGGTCGGCATGGACGACAATGTCGCCGGCCGACAGCGCCGAGGCCTCGGCAATGAAATCCGAGGGACGTTTCTTGCGTTTCGAGCGCCGGATCAGCCGGTCGCCCAAAATGTCCTGTTCGGCGACGACGACCAGTTTTTCGGTCTCGAAGCCGGATTCGAGCGGCAGCACGGCCAGGGCCGCCTGCCCCGGCTCGAGCTTTTCGGCTTCCGCCAGCGTCACGACCTGCTTGAGGTTGCCGAGATGGTGTTCGGCGAGGATCTGGCCAAGCCGGTCGAGCGAGCCTTCGGTCCAGCCGGCGATGACGACGCGGCGGCGCGCCGCGCGCTCATCGGCGATGTGTTTGACGACGACATCGAACACGTTGGCGTTCGGATCGGCGCGCTCCTCGACGAAGCTGCGGCCGTGGCGCGAACCGGCGTGATAGACCTTCTTGGCGCCAATGTCGGGCGCGTCGAATGGCGTAAAGTCGATCGCTTCGCGCGGCCCGAGCGAGGTGATCAGGTTTTCCGGGGAGAGATAGAGCAGGTCCGGCGCGACTGGCTTATAGGGCACCGCATCCTTCAGCGCGCCATCGGCCTGCTTCCTGCGCGCCTCGTAGTGATCGAGGATCAGCGTGTGGCGCTCGGCCAGCGCCTCATGCGCCAGATGGTCGAAGATGACGGGCGTGTCAGGCAGATAGTCGAACACCGTCTCCAGCCGTTCGTAAAAGAACGGCAGCCAGTGCTCCATGCCAGCGAAGCGACGCCCTTCGCTGACCGCCGCATAGAGCCCGTCGTCGCGCTGCGGTGCGCCGAAGGCTTCGATATAGGAGCGGCGGAAGCGGCTGATGGTTTCCGGCGTCAGCGCCACTTCGCTCATCGCTTGCAGCGCCATCGACTTGCGTTGACCGGTGGTGCGCTGCGTGGCGGCGTCGAACACACGGATCGATTCCAGCGTGTCGCCGAAGAAATCGAGCCTGAGCGCCTCGGTCCAGCCGGGGGCGAACAGGTCGAGAATGCCGCCGCGCACCGCGAACTCGCCGATGCCGCGCACTGTCGGCACACGCTCGAAACCGGACGTTTCCAGCCGCGAGACCAGTGCGTTCATGTCGATCTGGTTGCCGGGCCTGGCATGAAAAGTCTGCGCCTCGACCAACTCGGACGGCGGAATGCGCTGCAGCAGCGCATTGGCGGTGGTGAGGATGACGGCGCGGTGCGGCTTCTTCGCCAGAGCGATCATGGCGGTCAGCGCATCGAGGCGCTTGGCGGCCGCATCGGAGCCGGGCGAGACGCGGTCGTAGGGCAAGCAATCCCAGGCCGGCAGTTCCAGCACCGGCAGGCCGGGGGCCGCGAAGGACAATGCCTCGATGATCGCCGGCAGGCGCTGACCGTCGCGCGCGACGAACAGAACCGGCTTGTCGGGCGCGATCTCGAGCGCCGCCTGCACCAGCGCAAAGGCTTCGTAGCCGTCGGCGACGCCATCGACGATGAACTGACCGGCGCGGCCTTTCGGCAGACCGATGGTGGGAATGAGGCTCATGAAATCACGGTCTTGTTTCATCGCAATTCCGAACGGAAAACCGCTTCGTTACTTTTCCTGGAATTGCTTGTGTTCAGAATGTCAGAGAGCGGCGGAAAGCCAGGATCTTTCGCAGGACGGCACAATCGATATCGGCCGGAACCGGGCGTTCGCCGGTGACCATGGGCAGGAATTCGGTATCGGGAATGTCGAGGAGCCTCTCATATTGGTCGATTTCCTCGTTGGTCAAGACGCCGATCTCAGCGTCGGCGAAAGTGCCGAGGATCAGGTCCATCTCGCGCATGCCGCGATGCCAGGAGCGAAACAGAAGCTTGCGGCGGCGCACGTCCAGCCCCTCGCTTGATCTCGTCGTTCCGGTCATCGTACCGCATCCTTGCTTGCTGCGGCGCATATAGCGTGGATAGAAGGGGCTGTCAGCCTTGCGCTGCCGCCGTCGCAACATAAGCTGACATCATGCGCCCGACCATCCTCGATCCCTTGTTTGTCCCGATTACGTCGCTTGCAGGCGTCGGACCGAAAGTCGGCGCGCTGATCGAGAAGGTTGTTCCGGCCGATCTCGGCGACCGCGCGGCGCGTGCCGGCGATCTTCTGTTCGTGCTGCCGCACACCGTCATCGACCGGCGCAGTCGGCCTGGTATCGCGGGATCCGCGGAAGGCCAGATCGTCACGCTCGATGTGCGCATCGACCGCCACCAGCCGCCACCGCGTGGCAACAGGTCGGTGCCCTACCGGGTCTTCGCCCATGACGATACCGGAGAGATCGCGCTGACCTTCTTCCATGCTCACGCCTCCTATCTCGAAAAGGCGATGCCCGAGGGCGAGCATGTCGTGGTCTCGGGCCGCATGGAATGGTTCAACGGCCGCCCGAGCATGGTCCACCCCGACCATATTGCGCTGGCCAGCGAAGCGGAAAACCTGCCGCTGGTCGAACCGGTCTATCCTCTGACAGCCGGGCTCTCGGGCAAGGTGCTGCGCCGGGCGATCGGCCAGGCGCTGACGCGCGTGCCTGAATTTCCCGAATGGCAGGACGGCGCCTTCATGCGGCGGCACACCTTTGCGGCCTTTGGCGATGCGCTTGCCCGCATCCACAATCCGGCCGACCCGATTGACGTCTCCATCGATGGTGCCGCCTGGCGGCGGCTCGCCTATGACGAGTTGCTGGCGGGCCAGGTCTCGCTGGCGCTGGTGCGAGCGAAAGTCCGCAGGCTGTCCGGGCGACCCCTGGTCGGCGACGGCCGCATCGTCGAAAAACTGCGGGCCGCACTGTCCTATTCGCTGACATCAAGCCAGGAGTTTGCGCTGGCCGAAATCAATGCCGACCTCGCCGACCCAGAGCGCATGCTGCGGCTTCTGCAGGGCGATGTCGGTTCCGGCAAGACTGTCGTCGCGCTGCTGGCCATGGCGCGTGCCGTCGAGGCCGGCGGCCAGGCAGCCTTGATGGCACCGACCGAAATCCTGGCGCGCCAGCATCTTGCGACCATCACGCCGCTTGCCGCCAAGGTAGGGCTTCGCATCGCCATCCTCACCGGTCGCGAGAAGGGCCGCGAACGCGCGGATACGCTGGTCGGCCTGGCAACCGGCGAGATCGACATCGTCGTCGGCACCCACGCGCTGTTCCAGGAGACCGTCACCTTCAAAGACCTCGTCTTCGCCGTCATCGACGAGCAGCATCGTTTCGGCGTCCATCAGCGGCTTGCCATCACCGCCAAGGGCGACGCGCCAGACATGTTGGTGATGACGGCCACTCCTATCCCGCGCACCCTGGTGCTGACCGCTTTCGGTGACATGGACGTGTCGAAACTGACGGAAAAACCGGCCGGCCGCCAGCCGATCCGTACCGTTACGCTGCCGCTCGAGCGGCTCGACGAACTGGTCGCCCGCATGGTGGACGCCGTCGCCGGCGGCCAGAAGATCTACTGGATCTGTCCGCTGGTCGAGGAATCCGAAGAGATCAAACTGATGTCGGCCGAAGACCGCTTCGCCTCGCTGAAACCATTGTTCGGCGATCGCATCGGTCTCGTTCACGGCCGCATGAAGGGTGCCGAGAAGGACGAGGCGATGCGCGCCTTCAAGCAGGGCGAGACACGCATCCTGATCGCCACCACCGTCATCGAGGTCGGCGTCGATGTGCCGGACGCCACCGTCATGGTCATCGAGCATGCAGAGCGCTTCGGCCTGGCCCAGTTGCACCAGCTGCGCGGCCGGGTCGGACGCGGTGACAAGCCCTCCTCATGCGTGCTGCTCTACAAGGACCCGCTCGGCGAGACCGCAAAACGCCGGCTGTCGGTGATGCGCGAGACCGAGGATGGGTTCCTGATCGCCGAGGAGGACCTGAAGCTGCGCGGCGAAGGCGAATTGCTGGGCACCCGCCAGTCGGGCACGCCGGGCTTCCAGGTGGCTCGCATCGAGGCGCCTGCCGACCTTCTGGAGGCCGCCCGCGACGATGCCAGGCTGATCCTGTCACGCGATCCGGAGCTGCAATCGCAGCGTGGTGAGGCGTTGCGCCTGCTGCTTTACTTGTTCGGTCGCGACGAAGCCGTGCGGCTTCTGCGCGCCGGCTGAGCCAGGGCGGCAACCGAAGGGTTGGCGAGCATCCCTTCGATCGGCTCGCCATTCACGACAACCATTTGCTTTACTTCGGGCGCCACCAGACCGGCGGAGACGATCAGCTTGGCGCCATCCTCGATCGTCATGTCGAGCGGCACGATGTCCGACTTCGGCACATACATCAGGAAGCCCGTGGTCGGGTTTGGCGTGCACGGCATGAATACGGCGATCAGCGGATCGCCTTCCTGGTCGAGCTTCTGGTTGATCTCGGTTTCCTTTTCACTGGCGACGAACACCAGCGACCACACGCCCTTGCGCGGATATTCGACCAGCCCGACCTGGCGGAACATGTCACCCTTGTTCGACAGCACGGTCTCGAAAATCTGTTTCAGCGAGCCGTAGATGCCGCGCACCAGCGGCATGCGGCCAAGCAGGCGCTCGCCGAAATTGACGATGGCGCGGCCGACGATGTTTGCCGTCAGGAAACCGATCAGCGTGATCAGGATAAGCGCCACGATCAGTCCGAACCCCGGCACCGGAAACGACAGGTAGGTGTCAGGGCTGTAGCGGGCCGGAATATAAGGCTTCACCCAGGAATCGACCCAGCCGATGAACGACCAGGCAATGTAGGCGGTGATCGCCAAGGGCGCGCAGACGATGAAGCCCGTGAGGAAATAGTTCCTCAGCCGGGTCATGCCGGAGGTCTTGGGAGCGTCGGACATGGTTCACCGGAGCGCGGGTTGCAGCGCAACATTAGTGAACCGGACGAAGCTTTGGAACTGCGAAGTTTTTAAAGAGCCGATTATGCCGCTACTTCCAACGGCTCAATCTTCTCGAGCTCCGGCGCCAGCTTTCTGGCTTCGGTTTCAAGCTCATAGGCCTGTTGAAAATTCATCCAGAATTCGGGCGTGGTGTTGAAAAATCTGGCGAGGCGAAGAGCGGTATCGGGAGTCAGGCCGATCTCTTCCTTGGCAATGCGTTCGATACGGGTGCGCGGAAGGTTGAGCTTTTTCGCCAGCGCGCCTGCACTCATGCCGAGCGGGACGAGATATTCTTCACGCAGGAATTCTCCAGGATGAACTGGACGTGCGAACTTCGATGCCATTCGGCCCAACCTCCGGTCTGGAAGGCAAAACCTATTCCACCGTCACCGATTTCGCCAGATTGCGTGGCTGGTCGACGTCGGTGCCCATGAACACGGCGGTGAAATAGGCCAGCATCTGGATCGGCAGCGCATAGATGATCGGCGAGATGATTTCGGGCACATCCGGCAGCACGATTGTTTCCATCGTCTTCACGCTCACCTGCGCCGCGCCCTTGCTGTCGGTGATCAGGATGATCTTGCCGCCGCGCGCCGCCACTTCCTGCATGTTGGAAACGGTTTTCTCGAAGATCCGGTCATGCGGCGCGATGACGATGACAGGCATGTTCTCGTCGATCAGCGCGATCGGCCCATGCTTCAGTTCGCCGGCTGCATAGCCTTCGGCGTGGATGTAGGAGATTTCCTTGAGTTTCAACGCGCCTTCCATGGCCAGCGGGAAATTGGTGTCGCGGCCGAGATAGAGCACGTCCTTGTAGCGCGAGAGTTCGCGCGCGATCCGCTCGATCTGCTCTTCAAGCTTGAGCACCTGGTTGGCGTAGCGCGGCGCTTCCGAAAGCGCGCGCACCAGGGTTTTCTCCTGTTCCTTCGAAATCATACCGCGCGCCACGCCGGCGCGCACCGCAAGCGCGGCCAGCACGGAAAGCTGGCAGGTGAAGGCCTTGGTCGAGGCGACGCCGATCTCGGGTCCGGCAAGCGTCGGCAGCACGACGTCGGATTCGCGCGCCATGGTCGATTCGCGCACATTGACGATCGCGCCGATCTTCATGCCGGCTTTGCGGCAATAACGCAGCGAGGCCAGCGTGTCGGCGGTCTCGCCCGATTGCGAGATGAAAAACGCCGCATCGTTCTTCGACAGCGGCATTTCGCGGTAACGGAATTCGGAGGCGACATCGATGTCGACGGGCAGGCGCGCGTAGCGCTCGAACCAGTACTTGCCGATCAGGCCGGCCAGATACGCCGTGCCGCAGGCCGAGATCGCCAGCCGACCAATTTTGGCGAAGTCGAACGGCAGGTCGAGCGGCTTCGACACTCCGGAGACGAAATCCACGTAATGCGCCAAGGTGTGCGAGATCACCTCGGGCTGCTCATGGATTTCCTTTTCCATGAAATGGCGTCGGTTGCCCTTGTCGACCATGAAGCTGGTCGACAGCGACTGCTGGCGTTTGCGGTCGACCTTTGTGCCGTCAATGTCGAAGATGGTGACACCGCCACGGCGCACCACCGCCCAGTCGCCATCTTCCAGATAGGTGATCGAATTGGTGAACGGGGCGAGCGCGATGGCGTCGGAGCCCAGGAACATCTCGCCATCGCCATGGCCGACGGCCAAAGGCGGACCGTTGCGGGCGCCGACGATCAAATCCTCGTCGCCTTTGAACATGATCGCCAGCGCAAAGGCGCCTTCCAGCCGCTTCAGCGCCTGGTGCGCGGCTTCGACCGGCTTCAGCCCCTTGGCGAGTTCGCGGGCCACCAGATGCGCCACGACCTCGGTGTCGGTCTGCGACGAAAAAGAATAGCCGTCGCGGACCAGTTCGTCGCGCAGTTCGGCGAAATTCTCGATGATGCCGTTGTGGACGATGGCGACGCCGTCGGAAAAATGCGGATGCGCATTGCTCTCGTTGGGCACGCCATGCGTCGCCCAGCGCGTGTGGCCGATGCCGATCGTGCCATCGAGCGGCTCGTCCTTGAGCCGGCGCTCCAGGTTGATCAACTTGCCTTCGGCGCGGCGGCGGGCGAGTTCGCCACGCTCGATGGTCGCGACGCCGGCCGAATCATAGCCACGGTACTCCAACCGCTTCAGCGCATCGACGATGAGCGGCGCAACCTGCGAGTGGCCGACGATTCCAACGATACCGCACATGCAGAAAGCCCCCGATTCCCCGGAAAACCAGCGCTATTTAGGGATGGCCAGCCTGCCGTGGAAAGTCACATTGCATTTCGTCCCGTATAACGGAACGCTCATTCTGTCGATGCACCATGACAGGCCGCTCTTGCAATCCGGTTACTGCAATCGTTCGGTTTGCGGGCTGGTCTTACTTTTTCTTCGCCGCCGCCGCCGAAGCAAAGCGCTCGCGCAACTCCTTGCCCTTGCCTGGAATGGTCTTCTGGCGGGCGCGGCCGAAGGCCAGCGCGTCGTCGGGCACGCTTTCGGTGATCACGCTGCCTGAGGCGATGTAGCCGCCCTTGCCGATGGTGACAGGCGCCACCAGCGACGAATTGGAGCCGACAAAAGCGCCCTCGCCGATGTCGGTGAAGAATTTCGAATAGCCGTCATAATTGCAGGTAATGGTGCCGGCGCCGATATTGGCCCCAGCACCGACACGGGCGTCGCCGATATAGGTCAAATGGTTGACCTTGGCGCCCTCTTCGATAACCGCCTGCTTGACCTCGCAGAAATTGCCGACCTTGGCCTTGTTCCTGAGATCGGCGCCCGGCCGCAGCCGCGCGTACGGCCCGACATCGCAATTGGACGCAATGGTGGCGCCCTCGATATGGCTAAAGGCATGGACCTTGGCGCCCGTGGCAATCTTCACGCCCGGACCGAACCAGACATGGGGCTCGACGATCGTGTCAGTGCCGATCTCGGTGTCGTGCGAGAAATACACCGTCTCCGGCGCGATCAGCGTCACGCCCGACAGCATCGCCTCATGCCGCCGGCGCGCCTGCCAGATGGCTTCGGCTTGCGCCAGTTCGGCGCGGTTGTTGATGCCGAGCGCGCTTTCGAAACTGGCTTCGGTGGCCACGACATCGAGGCCTCGCGCACTGGCGATCTCGACAATGTCGGTGAGATAATACTCGCCCTTGGCATTCTTGTTGCCGACCTGATCGAGCAGCGCCAGCGCATGGGCGCCGGCCACCGCCATCATGCCGGCATTGCAGAAGGTTATTTTCCTCTCCTCCTCGGAGCAGTCCTTCTCCTCGCGGATGGCAATCAGCTTGCCGTCCTTTTCGATCAACCGGCCATAACCAGTCGGACTGGGCGGACGGAATCCGATCACGACGACGGCAGCGCCTTCAGCCAGTTTCAGCCGCGCCACGGTCAGCGCATCTGCGTCGATCAGCGGCGTGTCCCCAAACATCACGAGAATATCGTCATAACCCTTTGATATCGCATCGCGCGCGGCAAGCACGGCGTGCGC
>NZ_RZPI01001129.1:0-889 GCF_003998715.1 Mesorhizobium sp. M7A.F.Ca.CA.002.15.2.1 | reverse complement strand
ACTCTACATCGACCCGCTGCCGATGCACCTCTTTGATCCCGAAACCGAACTGGTCATCGCGCGGCCGAGCCTCATGGGGGCCACGCGATGACCAGCATGGACAGAAACGAACGGCCGGCCTTTCGTCGCCGCTTCGGCTTGCATTTCGGGCTGATTGTCGTCTGCGCCATCGTGCTGCTGCCGCCGCTCTGGGTGCTGCGGACAAGCTTCGTCCCCGAGCAGTTGTCCTACAGCAACGAGCTGATGCCGGCCTTTACGACGGACAATTATTCGGCGCTGCTGTCGAGCCGCTTCGGTCAGTCGTACCTCAACAGCCTGATCGTCGCGCTCGGCTCGGTTCTGCTCGCATTGCCTTTTGCCGCCACCACCGGCTATGCCTTCGCCCGCTTCCGCACGGGCGGTCGTTGGGCGCGTTTTGCCGTTCTGGCGACGCAGATGTTGCCGCCCGTGGCGCTGGTGCTGCCGACCTTCACGCTGTTCCGAAGCCTGGAGCTCAGCAATTCGCTGACGGGGCTGATCATCGTCTATGCCGCGCTCAACCTGCCTTTCCTGACCTGGATCCTGATGGGCTTCTTCGAGGGCATTCCAGTCGATCTGGAATGGGCGGCGATGACCGACGGCGCGACCGCCTGGGGCGCCTTCTGGCGTATTGTCCTGCCGGTGTCGATGCCCGGTATCGCGGCCGCCGGCGTGCTCGGCTTCATCCTGGCTTGGAATGAGTTTTTGTTTGCCCTGGTTTTGAGCGGGCCGAAGACGGCAACCATACCGGTTGCGCTTGCGGCGTTGCAGACCTCGAACGGCGTCCAGATCGCCAAGGTTTCTGCCGGCGTCGTCCTTGCCATCCTGCCGCTGGTCGTGGCTTCCCGCTTCATCCAGCGTTTCATCGTCC